>PMCG01000145.1:0-1887 GCA_003155335.1 Acidobacteriota bacterium | reverse complement strand
GCCTGCGCGGTCTCTGGCGGAATCGTGTAGGGCTCGGCCGGCAGCCGGTGTCGTGTCACATCGTCTGCGCGAACCGGCTGGAAGGTGCCTGGCCCCACGTGCAGCACGATCTCCGCCCGCTCCACGCCGCTCGATGCCAACTGTGCCAGAAGATGCGGCGTGAAGTGCAGGCCAGCGGTTGGCGCGGCCACGCTGCCCAGCTCACGCGCGAATATCGTCTGATAGCGCTCGCCGTCGAGCGGGCCGTCGGGGCGATCGATGTAGGGTGGGAGAGGAACGTGGCCGTGGGCCTGGATCGCGTCTAGGCTGTCATTGCTGGCGCTCACCACATGGACACGGCGACGACCGTCGGCGCCGACGGCGTCCGAGGCGATGCATAGGGTCAGGCCGGGCGCGACCTCAATTGTCTCCCCTACTTTCACTCGTCGAGAGGGACGGAGTAAGGCTTCCCACAGTTCGCCACCTATCCGGCGGACAAGCAGGGCCTCGACGACGCCGCCACTGGCGCGCCGTCCGACCAGCCGCGCCCGGATGACACGCGTTCGGTTGAGCACAAGGAGGTCGCCGGGCCTGAGCAAGTCGGGCAACTCACGGAAGACATGGTGATCGATGGCACCGGCCTTGCGGCTGAGGCGCAGCAGGCGCGAAACGTCGCGCTCGGGGCGTGGCTGCTGGGCGATACGTTCGCGGGGCAGATCGAAGTCGAAATCAGACAGCTTCAGAAAAGCCCTCGCTGTGTGCCGTTGGCGCCAGGCGGCACACGGCCGAGATGTTCATACGCGTGNNCGTGCCCAGCCCAACCGGCCCACCGCCGAACTTCTCGATGATCGTGAGCAGCAGACGACGATCCGTTTCGTCAAATCCGCGCTCGTCGATGTCGAGCAACGCGAGGGCCGCCAGCGCGACGTCCGCGGTGATGACTCCGTCCGCGCGAACCTGGGCGTAGTCCCGCACGCGTCGCAGCAGTCGGTTGGCAATGCGCGGCGTTCCTCGACTCCTCTGGGCCAGAACACGCGCGCCATCCGGGTCAAGATGCACGCCGAGGATCCGCGCAGAGCGAGTCACGATGAAGTCAAGCTCGTCGGGCGAGTAGAAGTCGAGACGGTGGACGATCCCGAAGCGGCCGCGTAGTGGTCCGGTCAGCAGGCCGGCACGCGTCGTGGCCGCGACCAAGGTGAAGGGCTTGAGGGGAATCCGCATCGTGCGAGCGCCGGGACCTGTTCCGATGATCAGGTCCAATGCGCAGTCTTCGAGCGCCGGGTAAAGGATTTCTTCGATCTTGGCGTCGAGACGATGGATCTCATCGACGAAGAGGATCTCGCGTGCCTCAAGCGCGGTGAGAATCGCGGCCAGATCGCCCGCGCGCTCGATCACGGGACCAGAGGTGGCCTTGAGCGTGACGCCCAACTCCGCGGCGATGACGTGGGCCAGGCTGGTCTTGCCCACTCCAGGCGGGCCAAAGAGCAGAACATGGTCGAGCGCGTCCCCGCGCGACCGCGCGGCCTCGATGGCGACTCTGAGATTGGCGACGACCTGCGACTGGCCCACGTACTCGCGGAGGGTCTGCGGCCGAAGGGACTGGTCGAATCCGACATCCTCGTCGAAGGGTTTGCCAGAGACGAGCCGCTGCTCGACCATGCCTCTCGCTCCTCAGCGCGCCGAGAGCGCGTGCAGCGCGCTGCGGAGCCAGTCCTCCATCGGGGCCTCGGGCTGCTCTCGCAGGACGCGGTCGGCCGCGCGTTCAGCCTCCGCACGAGAGTAGCCCAGGTGGATGAGAGCTGCGAGCAGATCGTGCTTGTGTCTGTCGGCGCCGGACAGGACAGCAGTGCTGGAAGCCTGGCGCTGCATCGCCTCCCGCAGTTCGAGCACCAGCCGCTCGGCCGTCTT
>PMCG01000136.1 GCA_003155335.1 Acidobacteriota bacterium | reverse complement strand
ACGCCGACACGGCCACGCCGCGCGAGACGACCGTGACGATGAATCCCCGCTCGACGCCGACCCCGACGCCGACCCCGGCGGTCTGCCAGAACGGACGCATGTGGAGCGGGCACTGCTATGAGATCTCCACAACGTCCCTGGGCTGGACAGCCGGTCATACGTGGTGCCAGTCCATGGGCATGGACTACGCAGCCATCAACTCAGCAGCGGAAGAGGACTTCGTCGTGGCTTACCGAGATGCTGTTGCCTCCGGTTCCTACCTGTGGCTTGGGCTCAATGACATTGCGGTTGCAGGGAAATTCGTCTGGTCCAACGGCGACCCTGTGACCTATTTGAACTGGGCTTCCGGTGAGCCAAACGGATCAGGGAGCTGTGGATGCCTCTACGGCGGGGGCAATGTCTGGTATGAGAACACGTGCACAAACAACTACAGAGCGGTCTGCGAAAGTCGGTAAACGCGGTTGACTCGAGCCCCGCTTCTGCACGCAGCGTGGCGGCTCAGCCGGGCGCCCAACCCCGCTGAGCGCCAGCGGCTGCGGGCGCCAGTGCGCTCTGTTGCTGTGCGTTTGACGGCCGGTGGGCGGTCGCATAGGCTGGCGCCGCAGAGACAAGCAGCGGGAGGAGACCTCGATGAGCGGGAAGAGCCGAGTCGGAGTCGTTTCGGCCCCGGTTCTCGCGCTGGTCGTGGTGGCCGCGGCCGGAGCGTGGCTGTGGCTGAAGTCCTCTCTGCGAGACGAGGTCTATCGGACGCTGGACCGGATCGAGNNCGTCGACGAGCTCGACGTCAAGAAGTGGGAACAGCTCGGCGACGGCAGCAACCTTCTTCGTGAGCAGGCGCTCGCGTGGCACGGCTTGCGCTCGCCCGAGCTCGACGCGCAGATTGCCCACGCGTCGGAACCGCTGAAGAAGGTCGTTGGAGACGCGCTGGTCTTTGACGTCGCGCACCACGTGAGCTACCAGCCCGAGCAAGACAATGGGTTCGAGTTGGACGCGACGGCCACTTGCTTGAAGCTCGGACAACTCACGCTGCACTTCTCCGCGAGCGGCATCGACCTCAGGCAGCTCAATCAAGTCGCCCGTGACCAGCAGGCGCGCGGCCGGCCACGCGCGCTGGCCGCCGAGATCCGGAACCGGAGCGTGGCAGCGGTGGTGGGAGCCAAGCTGCGAGGCGCTCGGCTGGCGGTACGCAGCGCCGGACTCCTCGAAGCGATCGTGGCGATCGAAGCGAGCCGCGCGGGCGTCAGCGTGGCGCAGGCACGCCGGAACATGCAGGAACAGGTCCGGCAGAAGTGCGCAGCGCCACTGGCTGAGCCGTGGACGAAGCGCATCTGCCCTGCGCTGACGAGCTTCTTGGATAACCCGAAGTCGCTCAGCCTCACGTTGGCGCCGGCCAAGCCGGTGGCGCTGTCCGGCGTGGCAATGGCGGCCCTGAGCAGCGGTCCAGGCGCGGCNNGGGATCGTGCGGGTCGGCGGGATCACCTAATCCAGAGTCCGATCGTCAGCAGCAGCGTCGTTGCCAGGTGCGAGGCGATCGTCAGACCCTGCGCCGGCACAATCGCACGCGGATCGTCCCACTCCTTGCGGAAGACAGCGAGCGTCTTGGCAACGAGCGGCAGAGCGACGAGCAGGGCCAACGACGACCACGGGAGGATGCGCGCCAGAGCGAGCGCCGGTGCGACCGCAAAGGGTGCGAGCATGAGCGCGACATAGACCGCTCGCGAGCGCGCCTTGCCGAGGCGCACGACGAGATTGCGCTTGCCCGTGGACGAGTCGGCCTCGTAGTCGGGGAACTGGTTGATCCACAGCACGGCGGTGATGTGAAAGCCGGGGAGCGCGCCGACGAGGAACTGAATCGGATCGATCTGGCCGGTGAGCGCGTAGCCAGCCCCGAGCGTGAGCAGCGGACCGAAGGCGATGAAGATGCCCAGCTCGCCCAGGCCGCGCGACATGAGCTGCGGCACACGTGACGAGTAGAAGAAGCCGATCGCTGCGCCAGCCAAGCCAAAGGCCCAAACCAGCGGGCGTCCTCTGAACGTGAAATACACGGCCAGGAGCGCAGCCGCGGCAAAGAGCGCGCTCGATAGCAGGAAGACGCCGCGCGCGCTCATGACTCCGTCCAGGACGATGCGGCTGCCGCCCGAGAACGGCGTGCGGAAGCGGTTCACGCGATCGGTCGTGTCCGTGTCGTAGTAGTCGTTGAAGAGATTGCTGCCGAGATGAAGAAAGGCCACGGCCAGCGCCACTGCCACCACGTCGAGCACGCGGAGGTGCGCGCTGCGGCTGGCGAAGGCGGCTGCGGCCAGGGCGGGCAGGACAGAACCCGTCAGAAACGGCAGCCGCATGCCCATCAGGATCTTCTGGAGACTCATTGTTCCTCTCTCTTCATGTTCCTTGCTGTCTACGATTCGTGAAGGGCGCGCGGATCGGGTGCTGGCTCGTCGGCGCGCGACGCGCCATAAGCTATGACCACAGGCGGCTCGACGTCAAGGCGGACGCTAGCGTTTCGCCGCGCTCTCGTAGATGCGGAACAAGATGTCGAGGTGCTTCGCTGCCAACGTCACCGGCATCATCGGCTTGGCGCGCCCGAGAACGCAGTCGAAGAAGTGCCGGGTCAGCGCGAGGTTGTCGTCGGTGTGCGCGCTCATGTCGACCTGGCGCACCTCCCGCTGTCCTTGCCCGCTGCTGTCCACGGTGAAGACCTCGACATCGGGCGAGTCCCAACTACAGAACGCCAGTCGTAGACCGCCGCGTGTGCCTGAGATCCGCGTCTCGTTGGCAGCGGTGAGGTGAACGCCGGCCCCGCGCTCGTAGTAGTAAGTCAGCCCGCTGCTGAACTCGAGATAGGCAGCGCCGTGCTGCTCGATGTCGGAGCGAATGCTCGGATCTGAGAATGACTTCAGGCCGCGCTTGGTGAACGCGTGCACCTTCGCGATCTGCGGCTTGTCGCTGAGNNGTGCGCACGAGGTGGTTGTGGTGGATGTGGTAGACCTTGCCAATCTCGCCCCTGTCGATGATCGACTTGACGAAGCGGAACTTCGGCTGCAAGCGGGCGTGGCGGCAGGAGCACTCCAGCACGAGTTGTCGCGGGTGTTGCTTGACCGCTGCCAACAGGCGCCGCAGTTGCGGCCGCGTTGCGACCATCGGCTTTTCCAGCAGCACGTGCTTGCCCGCTGCCAGCGCGTCCGCGAGGATCGCCAGGTGTGTGTTCGGCGGCGAGGCGATGACGACCGCATCGACCTCGTCGTCGTCGAGCACGTCCCGGTAGTCGGTCGACCCGCGCGCGATGCCGTGTTTGGCAAGCTTCTCCGTGACGGTCTTGTCGCTGCGCGCCACGAGCCAGCTCACCTCGCCGCGGCCGTCCTTGCGAATGCAGTCGACGTGCACGTCGCCGATCATCCCAGCTCCGATCACCGCGACGTTGAGCTTCTTCGTCATCCTGTCTCCTCTGGTGCGCGTTCAGCCCTACTTGTCCACGACCTCGAACTCGGCCGCGAGGCCTGACTGCGAGTCGCCGCCGACCCACAGACGGAACGCGCCNNCCGGACTTTGCGGAAGCCCTTCAGCTCCTTGACCGGCCGCGTCAGGCTGGCCACGAGGTCGCGCACGTAGACCTGTGCGGTCTCGTCTGCCTGCATTCCGCCGTTGTTGCTCACGTCGACTGAGACGCGCAGAGTCTCACCGAGCCTCAGCTTTGTCGACGAGAGGCGCAGGTTGGCATAGGCGAACTCGCCGTAGGAGAGCCCATAGCCGAACGGGTAGAGCGGCAGATAGCCGATGTCGAGATAGCGCGACGCATCGCCGGGCGCGCTCTGTTTTGAGCGCGGCGGGATGTCGTCGATGCCGATGAGCGTGAGCTTCTCTGGCGGCCGGCCGGTGTTCTTGTGCGCGTAGTAGACCGGGATCTGGCCCTCCGCCTGCGGGAAGGTGACAGGCAGCTTGCCTGACGGCGACTCCAAGCCGAAGATCAGGTCGGCGAGTGCAGATCCTGTCTGCGTTCCCGGGTGCCAGGCGTAGAGCACGGCCTGAGACTGCGCAGCCACGCGGCCGATGGTCAGGGGCCGGCCAGCCAGCACGACCAGCACGATCGGCTTGCCGGTCTTGGACAACTCCTCGATCAGGTCGTCCTGCGCTCCGGGCAGATTCAGATAGGCGCGGCTGTGGGCCTCGCCGGAGAGGATGGACTCCTCGCCTGCGAAGACCAAGATCACGTCGGAGGCCTGCGCTGCCGCGCGCGCCTGCGCAAAACCGGAGCGGTCTCGGCTGCGCGTGCTGGGGAGTCCGGCCACGTAGCGGATCTTGGCCTGCGCTCCGAGCAGGGATCGGATGGCGGCGAGAGGCGTGACGGTGTCCTCCGGTTGACCGTCGCGATTCCATGTGCCGAGCACCTCGTAGGGGTCGTCGGCCAGAGGACCGATGACAGCGATCGACGCGCTCGACCGCGGCAGGGGCAGCAGTCGGCGTTCGTTCTTCAGAAGCACCACGCTCTCGATCGCTGCGCGCTTGGCCAGGGCCATCGATTCCGCCGTCGGCGGGCCCGGCTTCCTCGCGAGCACGAGTGCTCGGCCGTCAAAGAGCCCGAGGCGCAGCTTGATGCGCAGGATATTCCTCACGGCCTGGTCGATCAGATCCTGCGAGATGACGCCGGCCTGGACCAGCTCCGCAAGATGTTCAGCATAGGCCGGGCTCTGCATCTCCATGTCGACGCCCGCGCGCAGCGATTTGAC
>PMCG01000033.1:5501-10736 GCA_003155335.1 Acidobacteriota bacterium | reverse complement strand
CGAGACCTGGTACAAGATGACCGTCATGATCCAGAGCGGGTTGGACATTGCCCCAGTGATCACGCACCGCCTGCCGGTCGCTCGCTACGAGGAGGGTTTTGCCGCGCTCAAGTCCGGCGAGGCGGCCAAGGTGGTGCTGTCCTGGGAAAGCTGACGTCTGGCTGCTGATCTCCGACTGCTGCTAAAGGTCCTCAGGCGCCGTCGACCATCAAGTCCCGCTCCAGCTCGTCCGGCTGTGAGCTCGCCGCCTTTGCCACCGCCAGCGTGATGCGCTTCGCGCGCACCAGATCGACCAGGCTCTGGTTGAACGTCTGCATCCCCAGGTCGCGGTTGCGGGCGATGTGCTGCGGGATCTCGTCGTTCTTCTCCGGCTGCTTGATGCACTCCTCGATCGTGCGCGTGACGAACAGGATCTCGCAAGCAGGGATGTCGCCGCTGCCGTCCGCATGGTTGAGCAGCCGCAGCGAGACGATGGCCATCAGGTTTTCGGCGATGCGCTGACGCACGCTCGTCTGCTCCTCGACCGGGAAGAAGCTCAGCAAGCGCCCGACGGTGCGCGTGGCGTCCGGCGTGTGCACCGACGACAGCACCAGGTGTCCGGTCTCCGCTGCCTTGAGGCAGATGTCGACCGTCTCGTGGTCGCGCAGCTCGCCCACCATGATCACGTCCGGATCCTGCCTGAGGGCCGCGCGCAACGCCGTGCGGAAGCTCTCGGTGTCCGGGCCCACCTCGCGCTGCGAGACCACGGACAGCTTGTGCTCGAAGACGAACTCCATCGGGTCCTCGATGGTGATGATGTGCACGCGTCGATGTGTGTTGATGTAGTTGAGGATGGCCGCAAGCGTGGTCGACTTGCCGTTGCCCGTCGCCCCGGTGACCAGCACCAGCCCGCGCTGGAGCTTGGCCACGCGCTCGAGCGCGGCCGGCAGCCCGAGCTCGGCGAAGTCCTTGATCTCGAGCGGGATCACGCGCAGGACCGCTGCATACTGCCCGCGCTGCCGGAAGACGTTGACGCGGAAGCGGCCGATGCCGGGAATCATGAAGCTGCCGTCGTACTCGTGCACGTCGCGCTTGAACACCTCTGTGTTCGAGATGCCCGAGAGGTGCTGTCCGATAAAGAGCGTGTCGTCTTCCGTGAGCACCGCGTGCTTGACCGCGATCAGCTCGCCCTTGCGGCGCAGCAGTGGTGGAACGCCCACCTGGAAGTGGATGTCCGACACCTTGTTCTGTACGGCGAACGTCAGGATCTGGTGGATGTTCACCGTGGCCATGGCGCTCCGCTCCCTTGTGGAGCTAGCTTAGCCCGGATTGGCGGCCACGGCGACGAGCCTGCGCGCTACGGCCCCAAGGGAGGCGCCGGCACCTCTTCCGCGACCGCTACCGCGCGCATCCCATAGGTCGCGAAGTACCCGGCGTACTCGCTGAGCCCGAACGCGGCCAGGCCGAGCACGATCATCGCCGCTGCCCAGCGCCCGTGTCGCCCACGTCGCGCGAGCTCCATGAGCGTCAGCGCCGTTGCCAGCGCGATGAAAGGGGCGACGAAGGTGGACTCTTTGACGTCGCGGAACATGCCCCCGGGCAGCGCGCGCAGCCCGAGCAGGGCCGCGTACGTCATGGCGCCCGCCAGTAGGATTTGGAATGCCGGTCGCGCCAATCGCCGACGAGCCACCAGCAGGCCCGCTGCGGCCAGCAGCGGATAGGCCCAGCCGTAGAAAAGCGGCACGCGCGCCAGCGCGCCCAGGCTGCCGTCCCCGGCCTCTGGCGCACCGGTCAGGGCAGCACCGTGCCAGATCGCGGGCACGATCTCGCTCCATAGGACCGCAACGAAGGGCCGATACATCAGGGCCACCGTCGCCGCCGACGCGGCAGCGGCGATGCCTGCCAGTATCGGAGCGCGCCGTATCTCGCACAGCGCGAGCGCTACCAGAAACA
Organism: Acidobacteriota bacterium; assembly: GCA_003155335.1. Lineage (GTDB taxonomy): Bacteria > Acidobacteriota > Vicinamibacteria > Fen-336 > Fen-336 > FEN-336. Next base: position 8,804 of record PMCG01000033.1, on the reverse strand, counting down.
GGCTCACCGTGAACAGGCTGCCGACGTAGATCAGGCAGGCCGCGAGCGCAGCCAGTGCCAGCGCCATCCAACGCCAACGCCGCTCTGGAGCCAGCAGGCAGCGCGCGGCCAGTGCCACCACGAGCACGTCCAGCGCGTGCCCCGTCAAGGTCGGCCACATGCCGTAGAGCAGCCGGCTGTACGACACCGGCAGTAGCGCCACCAGGAACGCCGCCAAGGCCGCCGCGTTCGCGCCAGCCAGCATGCTCCCGATCCAGAAGACCAACAGCACCTCGCTGGCCGCGGCCACTAGGCCGACGTGCCGCATAGCGTCGTCGACGCTTTCGGGCCCGGCCCAGTGCACGCGGATGAACGGGGCGTAGAACAGCGGCGAGTACGGGAAGTTGTACCCACGCGTGCCGCCGACGACGCGATACGCCTGATGCAGCTTGCGCTGCGCCTCGCGGCCACGCTCCGTCAACGTGCCCGACGCCCCGCGCATCTCGTAGACGAAGCGCCGGTGGACCTGGATGTCGGGGTAGAAGAAATGCGGATGGAACACGCCTCCGCCCTTGAGCAAGTAGGCCAGCGCCAGACAGGCCAGGGCCCAGCGTCCGGCTGGCTGACGACGCAAGAGCAGCGCGCCCATGCCGGTGACGACGATCGTCGACAGCCACAGCTTGAGCGCCAGGTGCGCCGGTACCAGCGGGTCGATCCAAGCCCAGGCAGCGATGCCGAGCGAGAGCGGCACGAGCAGCCCAGACGCGAGGCGCCTGCCAAAGCCGGCCAGGCGAAAGATGAGGAAGAGAGCGCACACGACGAACGCCAAACGCGATACCGTGGCGCCGTCGAGCCCCATCCGCGTGCGCGGCGAGACTCCCACGCTGATCCAGTCGAGGCGCAGCCCGAGATCGCGCAGATCCGGGCCGTCCGTCGACAACGCCACTCTCAGCCGCGTGCGTTCCGACGAGGAAAAGGCGATGCGCCGCACCCGTATGCCATCCGAACTGCGACATACGAACGCGTCCACGAGACGCCGGCCGACGAAGACGCGCACGCGCCCATCGCCGGCCACCGCACGTTCCAGGCGCAGGGCTAGCTCGATGGTGTCGCCCTGCACCCACAGTGGCAGATCGATCGAGGCCTCGTGGCGCGACCAGTGGACTGCGCGCTCGCTGTCGAGCTCGAGCTCTGGCTTGAAGCCGCGCACGTACGCCGCGTCGTTTGGTCCCAGGTTGAGGGTCGCCACGGCCGGACCGCGTGTGCCCACCAGGGCGACGAACAGCAGAGGCAGTGCCAGCGCCACGGCCAGGGCGAGATCACTGACGACGCGCGATCCCAGCTGCCTCACGCTGCTCCACGTCCGCGACGCCCGGTCAGAGTCCTTCACAGCTCGTACANNCCCAGGTCCTGCTCCACTTTCTCCGGGTCCTCGCCAGCGGCCATGCGCCGAAGCGCCTCTTCCATGCCGCTCCCCACAGGCAACCCTGCCGCGTCGAACAGTCTGCGCATCATGTGTGCGGCTTGGCGCGGGTCGTCCTCGTTCAGGTTCTCCGCCTCGGGCCCCAGTTCCTGCATGAGCTGCATCAGTTTGCCTTCGTCGACATCCGGCATGTCCTCGCTCTCGCCCTCGCCCTGCGCACGCTCGGGACGACCCTTCGAGATCGCAAAGGCAGAGGCCCGGCGCGCGAGGTTCGCCTCGCCACAGCGCGGACAGGCCGGAGTGCGCTGCGTGTTGACCGTGCGCGAGAGAAAGCTGTAGATGCAGTGGCAGCGGCCGCAGTAGAACTCGTAGATGGGCATGTCGCCTGGCGCCCCTCCAAGGGCGCTCGCATTATACCGACGGACGCGACAGACCATGGCACAATCAACGCATGTTGAGAACCTGGAGCTGGCTCTGTCGCGCAGCCGGGACGATCGGACTCGCCGTCTTCGGGCTGGCGGCACTGACCCCGCTTCCCCGCTGGCTCTACGAAGCCATGCTCGTCGCGCCCGGGCAAGGCGCCGCGGATGCCATCGTCGTGCTCGGCTCTGCTGTTTCGGAAGATGCCGTTCTCGACGGGCCTTCGCTGCGTCGCACCATTGCCGGCACACTGGCCTTGCGCGAAGGTCGCGCCCCGACGCTGGTGTTCCTCGGTTGCCCTCGGGGGCAGGCAGTGGAGGCTGAGGTTCGCTCCGAACTGGCCCGCGGTCTCGGCGTCGCTCCCGAGGCAATCCTCATGGAAGCGCGCGCACTCACGACACGCCAAGAGGCGGACCGCGTCGCGCACCTGCTCCTGCCGCGCGGTCAGAAGCGCGTGCTATTGGTGACCGGCGAGTGTCACATGTGGCGCGCCCGCGCGCTCTTCCAACGCGCCGGATTCGAGGTCGTTCCCTGCCCTGTGCGCGAGCTGCCCATGATCGCAACGTCACCCGAGCAACGCCTCTGTCTCCTGTGGCAGGTCGCAAGAGAGGGCGCTGCGCGCGCCATGCACCGCGCACTCGGCAGGATCTGAGGAGATGGCCGACATGAACACGATCCTCCTGCTCGCTGTGGCCTGTGGGTCCTCCCTTATCCTCTGGCTTGTCGGCCGTCGGTGGCTGAGACTCCCGTCAGCTGCACTGGCGGCGGCACTCACCAGCGCTGTCGATCTCATCGGCGCGACACTGCTCTTCTGGCTCTTCAACGTCACACTGTGCTCCGCGCTGGCCTTGGCNNCTCGTGTTCGAGGCCTGGCGCCGTCACTCGAGCGCCAGCTCGTAGTAGACGGCGTGTCGCTCAGGCGCGAGCGTCAGCGTCACGAAGCCCGGCGTGGACTTGAGCGGCACCTCCCCGCGGCGCCGGCCGTTGTAGTCCAGGGCAAAGGCCTTGAGCCGCTCCGCCAGTTGCGAGCGCACGCGCAGCTCGCCGCGTATGGCCTCGATCTGCACTGGACTGCTGCCTTCCTGCGTGACGCGCCAGTAGGGCGTGGTTCGGTTCGGCGCCGTCTGGGCCGTCTGCGCCCATTCCATGCCTGTGTTGTGCGACGGGCCCACCGCTGTGATGAGGATGTGCTCGGCCGTGTTGATCGCGCGCTCGCCGTCCATTGCCGTCACCCAGACCGCGCCAAAGCGCGTCGGTGTGGCGATCATCAGGCTGTTCAGCCGGCGCTCGCCGTTGGCGAGAAAGCCGATCATGGCTTGAGTGCGTGGCGTTTCGATCGTGACCAAGCCCTCGTTCGCGTTCCAGTTCAGTTCGCCAGTGCTGGAGCGCGCCGTGCGTGTCGCCTGGTTCCAGAGGCCCGCCATCTGCTCCAGCGCCGCAGCGCGAGGCGAGGCGGTGAAGCGGAAGCCCACCTTGCCCAC
>PMCG01000033.1:0-5438 GCA_003155335.1 Acidobacteriota bacterium | reverse complement strand
CCTTGCAGCAGGCCGTACGCGGCCATCAGGCCCGGACCTTCGACCGAGTACTCGTTCGGCAGGCACGTGTTCCAGCCGCTGACGATCGACGGCTTGCCGAGCACACGTTCCCAGGCCTTGCCGAGCACGAGGTTGCCCATGTCCAGCTCGCGCCGCGCCCGGTTCGAACCCGAGGTCTCCTTGACCATCGGCAGGTTGTGGAACAGGCATGTGGCGATACGCGCGCCTGGCTCGCCCTCACCCGCGGGCAAGTCCCAGAAGCCATGGCGGTCGACGAAGTCCAACTGCGACTGACCCAGCAGGTGCGCCCGCGTCGTGAAGCCCGCGCCCGCGGCGCTGGTCCCTGACAGCGGGACCTTCAGGCCAGCCTGGCGCAGGACGTCGCGACAGTCACTCCAGTAGCGCTGCTCCAACTCGTTGAAGAAACGCATCTGATCCTGTCCGCGCTTCTTCTTCTCGGGGCTGCGCGTCATCGTCGCCACGGCAAACTCACCGGCCGGCATCAGCGCGATGTGTTTGCCGGCTGCGAGCCCTTCCCCGCGCAGCAGCGGGGAGCGGCCGAAGACATCCCACACCCGGGCCAGCCCCTTGTCGTCCTTGTAGCGCAGACGCAGCCAGTCCTGAAACGCCTGTTCGAGGCGCACGTGTAAGGCAGGCGCCAGCGAGTCGACCTCGCGCGAGAAGAGCGTCTCCTCGTCCGCGATCTCCATCAATGCAATGGCCGGGTCGTCGCAGTAGCGCCGCCCAGTGTAGGCGTTGCGGTGCATCACCAGCGCGCGCATGCGGCTCAACCGCAGGCGCCTCACCTGAGGATCGAAGAAGCCTGCCAGCGGCGCCGGGCCGCCCTGGGGCAAAGCACCGACGCGATCAGCGCGGGTGAACTGAACGCGCGCCGGCTCGTCCAGGACGAGCACGATGTAGAGGCCCTCCTCGGCCAGGCGCGAGATGGCGTAGTCGAGCTGATCCAGGCCCTCTGCGCTGAAGTCGAGCACCGACGTGGCCTGTGGGTCGTTCAGCAAAGCCAGGCTGCGAAAGCGCACGGCGTTGACCCCGAGCTTGCGCAAGCGCTTCGCCGCGTACTCCACGTACGTCTTCGAGAAGACCTCGATCTGCGCGCCCCAAAAACGTGCCGGCGTGCCGTCCTCGAACACGAACCGCTCGCCGTCCACCTTGACGAAGCCGTGCTTGCCTGCCGGCGCATCGACGAAACGCCCGCAGTCCAGGACCGTCGGCTGGAACTCGTCGATCATCGGCCGGAACGGGAACCACGGGCTCACCTCGGGTGTCGGCGTCGGCAGCGCCAGCTCGACCGGTGATGGTGCCACTCCGGGCTCGATCGATGTCGGTGTTCCCGCGACGAGCGGCGCCTGCTGCGCTGTCAGGTCCCTGGCCGCAAGGCCCACGACGACGCTGCTCAGCAAGACCAGTCCCACCCTCACTCGTCCGTCCATCGCTGTTTCCTCCTTGGCGCCGGCGCGTCAGAGCCCGGACACGATCCGCGTGCCAGCCGCAGCTCAGACGCCACTCATTCGAGTGTCGCACACTGCCGGCCGATCCTGCGTGACCTTGCGCACACAGCCACCGCGGCCAACGCGTGTCGCTCACCCTGCGGTCACGCCGCGCGCTGCCACGAAGGCGCTCGACCAGGCCCACTGCAGATTGAAGCCGCCCACCCGACCGTCGACGTCGAGGATCTCTCCCGCCAGATACAGCCCTGTGCACCGACGCGACTCCATCGTCGCGCAGTCGATCTCGTCCAGCGGCACGCCGCCAGCCGTCACCTCGGCCACGTCCCATCCGCGACTGTCACGCACGCAGAGCGGCCACTCGCAGAGAGCGCGAACGAGTCGCCGCCGCGACTCACGCGGGAGCTGCGAGACCGGCCGCGTTCCGGGAATCTCCAGCTCAGCGAGGAGCGCGTCGACGAGCGTGCGCGGCAGCCGCTCGGTCAAGGCCGTCGTCACCAATAGCCGCGGTCGCGCCGCGNNACGCCGAAGTGCGTCCAAAGCAGCGCGCCTGTCAGGCGCACTGAGCGCCCGGCCGACGTGCGGACGCGGAGCGCCGCCGGGTGAGACACGCCGCTCAAGCGACGATGGAAAGTCCCCTCCAGGACAAGGGGCACGAGCGCCGGCGTGGGCGTGACGATCGCGTGTCCCAGCCCTCTGACAAGCGCGTAGCCCGTACCGTCGCTGCCTGTCTGCGGGTACGACCGACCTCCCGTGGCCACGACGACGCGCAGCGCAGCGCAAGTCCCGGCCTGCGCGGTCTCGACAACAAACCCCTGGGCCTTGCGCGCGATCGCCGTCACGCGCGCGCCGCTGTCGACGTGCACGCCACGCGCCCTGACGGCGGCAACCAGTGCGTCGCGCACGTCGCGGGCGCGCTCGCTCGTGGGGAACACTCGACCGTCACGCTCCTCGCGGACGACCACGCCGATCTCTCGGAAGAACGCCAGTGTTCGCGACACCGGAAAGGCGCTCAGCACGCGGCGGACCAGACGCGCCGGCGCTCCGTTGAAATCGGCTTCGTTGACGGCGCAGTGGGTGAGGTTGCAGCGGCCGCCACCGCTGAGGAGGAGCTTGGTCCCGGGCACGCGCGCGCCCGCCAGAAGCTGGATGCGCCACTCCGGCCGCAGCGCCGCCACGAAGCAGGCGACGGCGAGCCCGGCTGCGCCGCCGCCGACGATTACGACGTCTGACTCGTTGGGCGTGCTGCTCGACATCTGGACAGTGTACCCAAGCGATGGCTCGCCTTCGAATGTCGCGCACACGGCCGGCCGCTGTCGCGGGACCTGACGCGCATCGCGCCGGCTGAGCCGACGAGTCTACTTGTGTCCCGGCAGACTGTTGGGCGTCGACTCGGTTCCGTCACTCATCTGCCCGGCGATGGGCAGCGCNNAGATTGACCGCCGGGATCGCCTCGGCGAGCGCGCTCGGCAGCAGCGCCCAGTGCCAGCCCAGGAGCAGGAACATCGCGGCGGCGACGGCGAGGTCCAGGCCGTCGTTAGCCGGCGAGAGAAACCCCTCGCCAAACAAGGGAATCAGTCCGAGCTGCGCGGCATCGGCCAGGATAGCCACCGCCAGCGCCACCCGGATCCTCACGCGCGTGAGCTGTGTCATGGCGCCATTATCCCACCGGCGTGCGCGATCATGCGCGTGGCTGTCACGGTCGCGGACCTAGCGTGCCGCAGGCAGCCGGATCACGATCGTCGTGCCCGCGTCGAGACGGCTCTCGGCTCGTATCGCGCCGCCGTGCTCCTCGACGATCTGCCGCGCGATGGCCAGACCGAGGCCGGTACCTTTGACCTTCGTCGTGTAGTACGGCTCGAAGATGCGCTCGACGTCCTCCACTCCGCAGCCTTCGTCGCGTACCGTCAGCGTTACGCTTCGGCCGTCGTCCGCAGCCGCGCTGCTGACCACGATCTCCCCTGGCCGGCCGGCCAGCGCCTCGACGCCGTTGTTGATCACGTTCAGCAGCACGCGACGCAGCTGCGGCCGGTCGGCATCCACCAGCAACGGCGTGTCGGCCAGCGCCGTCCGCAAGCGCACGCCCTCGCCGGCAGCGTATGGCGCCACGGCCTCGCGGATGACGTCGTTCGCGTCCAGCCGCTGCCGTACGACCTCGGGCAACCGCGAGAACTGCGTGAACTCGCCGATGAGTGCCCGGAGATCGCGCACCGAGTCGAGGATCATCTGCACGGCCGAGGGAAACATCTGGTCAAAGCGCGCGCGGTCGTGCTCGAAGGCGGTCAGAAGCGTCTGCGCGGAGAGCCCCACGGGCGTGAGCGGGTTCTTGATCTCGTGGATCACGCGTTCCACGGCCTCCTTCCACGCCGATAGACGCTGCGTCGCGAGGATCTGCGTCAGGTCGTCGAAGACGATGACCGTACCCAGGACCCGGTCCGCCTCTCCCACCAGGGGCGAGGCCACGACCGACAGCGTGTGTGTCCCCTGGGCCAGCTTCATCTGCACCTGGCCCTGTCTCGCCTCACGCCCACCCTGGCACGCACCACCGACGAACTCGAGCAAGCGCCGCCGCTCGCCGTCGGCCAAGAGCTCTGTGATGGGTCGACCGATGGCGTCCTCCGCGGCCACTCCCAGTATCTCGCCGGCGCGGCCGTTGAAGGTCGTCACACGGCCACTTTCGTCCAGCGAGACGACGCCCGTTGCCACGTTCGCGATCACGGTCGCCAGGTGGTTCTTGACCGTGATCAGCGTCTCCTCCGAGGCGCGCAACTCACGCGTGCGCTCCCCGACCATCGCCTCCAGGTTGCGGCTGTAGTCCTCGATCCCGCGTTTGGCGATCTCCAGCTCGCTGACCATCACGTTGAACGACTCGGCCATCGAGCCCAGCTCGTCGCGCGAGTGCACTGGCAGCCGCACCCTGAGCTCGCCGCGGCTGGCCTGACGCATGGCGTCCATCACGCGCCGCACGGGTGCCAGCACGATGCGCGACAGCAGCAGGTTGACCAGCAGGACGAGCAAGGCAAAAGACGCCGCGAGCACGCCGTAGAACGTCCGGCGCGTGAGCGCCTCGCTCCGATGCAGCTCGGCGAGAGAGTAGACCAGCGACAGGTCGCCGAAGGTCTCGTCGGCCGCGCGCAGCGGGGCCACCGAGTGCAGGGCCGTCTCCCGGCCCCAGGGCACTTCGCGGAAGGGCTCCTGGCTCGACGCGCGTGGGAACCCCGCCACTGGCAGCGCGTCGCGAATCTCCCGCCCCTCGGCCAGGCGGCGCCCCCCGGGGCCGATGAGGCTCCCACGCCCGTTCGGCCCGATCACCAGCACGGCAGCCTCGGCCGACGACGCCTTGATCGCAGGCGATCCGCCGAGGAGGCGCTCGATCGTGGCGCTGTCCGCCGTGGCTGCCAGGCTGTCGGAACCCGCCTCGAGGCCCACCCACAGGATGCCCTGCTGGCGCGCCATGTCCGCCATGTCGATGACCGTCGACTCCCCGCTCTCGCTGACGATGTCGTGGATGAAGTCGCGCTGGTACTTGTCCCGCAGGGTCGACAGCAGGCGCTTGTTCTGCTCCAGCAGGCGCCCGTGTTGCTCGCGCTCCAACGGCACCAGCGCTGCCAGGAACAACCCCAGCGCGGCGACGAACCCCAGCCCCAGGGTGAGCGTGACCTTCGTCGTCAGGCTCAGGTCGCCGAGCGAGAGACGCTTCTCAGCTCGCATGGCCTGCCGGGTAGAGCCGCGGGACGCAACGCTCAGCGCCGCAGACGAGCTCCATGATCGCCATCCCGCCCGCACGATTGCGATGCTCGTCAAAGCGAATCCGGCCCGTGTGTCCCACGAAGTCGACGCGCAGCAGCGCGCGCCGCAGTCGCTCGCGCACAGCCGGCAGGTCGCTCGTAAGATCGGCGTCGCTGAGCGGGCCAACGGTGGAGAGGGCTTGTGCCAGCGCCAGCACCGCGTCGTAGGCGAGCACCGCGCGGC
>PMCG01000332.1:840-3205 GCA_003155335.1 Acidobacteriota bacterium | reverse complement strand
GACCGCCGCGTCAACATCGGCCAGACGGTCGTGTCGAGTCTGAACACGCCAAGCCTGTTCCTCATCGCACGCGATCTGACGAAGATGCAGATTTGGGTGTCGCTGAACGAGGCCGACGTCGGGCGTATCAAGGTGGGTGCATCCGCCACCTTCACCGTGGACGCCTTTCCCGGTCGGCAGTTCCGAGGCACGGTTGGCAAGATCCGGCTCAATGCCACCATGGCGCAGAACGTCGTGCTCTACACGGTCGAGATCGACATCGCGAACCCGGATCGGCTTCTGCTGCCGTATCTCACCGCCAACGTGCGCTTCGTGCTGAGCAGCGAAACCAACGCGCTGCTCGTGCCAAATGCCGCACTGCGCTGGACGCCGTCCTCGGTCGCACAACTCGCGCCCGACGTCCGCCCGGGCACGCTGAGCGAGCCCCCGGCCAGCGACCCGCCCGCCGGCGGCCAGCCGCCGAGCGAGGAGACCGGGCACAAGTCGGGCCGCCGCACGCTGTGGTTGAAGGACGGCGATTTCGTCCGGCCCATCGAAGTGACGGCCGGGATCTCGGACGGGGTGAACACCGTCGTCACGGGGGACGGCCTGCGCGAGGGCCAGGAAATCGTCACCGGCGAAGCCGCCGCAGCCAAGACGGACGTGAAGAATCCCTTCTTGCCAAAGATCATCCGGCGTTGAGTGAAGCGATGGAAGTCATCCGCCTCGAGAACATCTGCAAGACCTACCAGCGCGGCACTCTGGAGATCCCGGTACTGCAAGGGGTCTCACTGACGGTTGCCCGCGGCGAGCTCGTCGCGCTGGTCGGTGCGAGCGGCTCGGGCAAGAGCACGCTGATGAACATCCTCGGCTGCCTGGACCGGCCGACGTCCGGCAGTTATCGCTTCGAGGGGGAGGAAATCGCGTCGCTGTCGGCCGACCAGCGCGCCGCCCTGCGCAACACCAAGATCGGGTTCGTCTTCCAGAACTTCAACCTGCTGTCGCGGACCAGTGCGCTGGACAACGCGCGCATGCCGCTGGACTACTCGCCAGCGCATCCCTCGGAAGCCGACAGCCAGCGCCACGCGCAGGCGATGCTGCGGCTCGTCGGCCTGGCCGACCGTATGGACCACGAGCCTGCCGCGCTCTCGGGCGGCCAGCAGCAGCGCGTAGCCATCGCCCGGGCACTCATCAACCGCCCGGAACTGCTGCTCGCCGACGAGCCGACCGGGAATCTCGACTCGCGCACGGCCGAGGAAGTGCTGCGGATGCTGCAACGGCTCAACGAGCAGGAGGGCCTGACCGTCATCCTCGTCACGCACGACGAGAGCGTGGCGCGCTACGCGCAGCGGGTCATCCGCATGAAGGACGGCGTAATCATAGAGGAAGGGCCGCCGGCGCGAGCGCATCCGGCGAGTCGCGCCGAGACCACGGCCCTGCCGCCGCCGCCAGGTGCGGCCTTGCACGGCCAGCTCAGGGGCGTGAAGAACGTGGCGCGCACCGCGCGCATGGCGCTGCGGGCGCTCCGCCGCAACATCATGCGCTCGATGCTCACCTGCCTGGGCATTGTCATCGGCATCGCCGCCGTCATCGCCATGATGGAGCTCGGTGGCGGCTCTTCGCTCTCCATCCAGCAGGCGATCGCCAGCCTCGGCGCGAGCGTCATCCAGATCGATCCCGCCGACCTCTCGGTGGGTGGCGTCAGCTCCGGCCGCGGCGGGCGGGCCACGCTCACTATGGAGGATGCCGAGGCCCTGCGCCGCGAGTGCAGCGTCCTGCAGACTGTCGCCCCCAGCGTGGACTGCTGGGGGCAGGTCGTCTACGGAAATCGGAACTGGCGGCCCGGCCGGATTCTGGGGGCAACGCCGGATTATCTGGCCGTGCGCAACTGGCCGGTGGCCGAGGGCGAGCCGTTCACGATGGACGACGTGCGCAGCGCCGCGGCGGTGTGCCTCATCGGCCAGACGATCGCGGAGAAGCTGTTCGCCACCGAATCGCCGCTGGGCAAGGAGATCCGCTTGCGCGGCGTCGGTCTGAAGGTCGTCGGCATCCTGTCGCGCAAGGGCGCCAACGTGATGGGTCAGGACCAGGACGACTTCGTCCTCGCGCCGCTGACCACGATCAAGTTCCGCCTCACCGGACAGAGGCAGGGGAACCAGCCGGCGGGGTCTTCGGCAGCGGCTGGTGCGGCCAACACGCGCAGCCAGGTCTACCCGAGCAGTCAGAAGCCGCTCTATCCGCCGCAGTCGGCCAGCCAGGTGGCGGACACCCCACAACTCGTGCGCTTCACCGACCTCGACGACGTCTGGGTCGCTGCGGGCTCGCCGCAGAACATTCCCGTGGCGATCCGCCAGATGACTGCCGTGCTGCGCGACCGGCACCACCT
>PMCG01000332.1:0-829 GCA_003155335.1 Acidobacteriota bacterium | reverse complement strand
ATCATGAACATCATGCTGGTGTCCGTAACCGAGCGCACGCGCGAGATCGGCATCCGCATGGCCGTGGGCGCGCGCGCCCGAGACATCCTGCGCCAGTTCCTGATCGAGGCGGTGGTGCTCTGCCTGGCCGGTGGCGTCGTCGGCATCTTGCTGGGTCGCGGCTCATCGATTGCCGTCACCGCCTTCATGCACTGGCCGACGTTGCTGTCCCTGCCGGCCATCATTGCATCCGTTGCGGTCGCCTGCACCGTGGGAACCGTCTTCGGGTTCTATCCAGCGTGGAAGGCCTCGCGGCTCGACCCGATCGAGGCGCTGCGATACGAGTGAGGGCCTAGCCAGCCGGCTCAGACCTACTCTTGGGCGTGGTCCTGGGCAACAACGCCCCCTGCCTGGTCCCCGTCAGGCAGCCGCCAAGGCCCTCCACCACCCAAGGCGTCAACCCCGGTATGGGAATCCGGATCCACACCCTAGCGATTTCGAATCTTGGCCGCCGCGTCAGAGCACGCGCCACCACGGCGCTGACAGCACGCCCTCGCTTAGCCATTCCACTGTGCTGCCGGTGTGGAGCAGCAGCGCGCCGTGNNCGCTCGAGAACGAAGTCGACCTCTTCGCCGCCGGCCGTGCGCCAGTAGAGGACCGACGGCCGGCTCGGCTCGGCATCACGCCACGCCAGAAGGTCACAGAGGACCACATTCTCCAGGTGCGCGCCCGTCGGCTCGTCCTCCTCACCCAGGTGGAGCGCCAGGCCTGTGTCGGTCCAGTAGAGCTTGGGTGACTTGATGAGCCGCTTCGTGCGATTCACCGAGTAGGGCTCGAGTCGGACGAGCTG
>PMCG01000335.1:179-3281 GCA_003155335.1 Acidobacteriota bacterium | reverse complement strand
GCGTAGATGGACCAGTCGTCGTTCTGGCCGCCGGGCACGGAGACGATCTCGTCGCCGTAGAAGTACTTGTACATCAGGTAGACGTAGTACTGGGCCCGGACACTGACCTGGTCACCGCTCACCGCAATCAATGCCGGCACCCAGGGCGCGAAGTTGGCCGGATCCGAGAGCGAGAAGTACTCGATGGAGTCGAACCCGAGCGTCTTGCAGAACTCCGTCACCTCGGCTACGAAGATGGCGGTGGCCATGATGTCCTGGACTTGGCCGGTGGCCTGCGTGCCACTCCAGGCCACGCCCCACTCACCCATGAACAGCTTGGTGCCGTCCAGGTGGTATTGGGCGAGCTTCGCCTTCACAGTGGCAGCAACGGTGGCCAGGTAGGCGATCTCGTGGCGGGCATTGTTGTGGATCACGAGATGACTGAGCGACGGATACGCGGGATCGCTCGTGGCCTGGCCCCAGTCTCCGAGTGGGTACCAGTGCACCGAGAAGGCACCGGGGCGATTGGCACCGAGCGGGGAGAGAAACCGGTCGAGATTCGTGCTGAGACCTGTGTCCCAGTCGCCAGTCTCCGCGAGCGCGTAGGTCAGCCCAGGCTTCACCTTCGCGATGGCGGCTGAGTAGCGCAGGTAGCGGTCCATGTAGCTCGCCAGGGCCTCGGGCACGCTCGTCGCGTGCAGATACGTCCAGCCCGAGGCGTTGTTGACCTCGGGCTCGTTGCCGACCGACACGTACTTGAGGTCATAGCCCAGCTCGTTCACGATCTGGTCGATCAAGTTCGCCGCCATGGCCGAGTCGTCAACGTAAAGGTTGACCTCCGGCTCTGCGGCGATGCCCAGCTCTCGACACAAGTCGATGTAGTTCCTCACGTCTTCACCGGTGAGGACGAACTGGTAAGGCTGGTCCGGCGTGCCGAGCTCATCGCCAGGAGAGGTCCGCGCCTGGCGGTCGAACCGCACGCGCTCCTGACCGCCCGGGAAACGCAGGATGTCGACGTGGATGTTCTTCACCAGCTCGCGGTAGTTCGCCATGTTGAGGAAGTACTTGCTCTTCCACTGAAGATCCAGGCCGTAGAAGGTGTCGGGGACTTGGCGGGCCGGCGCGGTGTAGTCGATGAAGAGGTCCGCGGCAGCGCCCGGCGTCTCCGCGACTGTGGTCGGTGCGTCCGTGGCGTTCACGATCGCGAGCGCCGATGTCGAAATGGCACTCACGCTCGACGTATCCAAGGAAAGCCCGTTGAGCTTCACCTGCGTGGCCATGAGGCTGTCCGCGGTCAGGCTGTGCACGCGGTACCCGGCCGGGTTGCCGTGCGGCGNNGTCTCCGCGCGATCGCCTGGGCAGCTACATCGACCAGGGCGCGGCTTTGACGTCGGTCTCATCCGACCAGCGACGCTGGAGTTGGGCGATCTCCTGCACGATGTCGTCTGGCAAGGGCGCGATGTCGCCCTGGCTGGCCCTGAGAAAGTCGGCGAGCCCTTCCGCGCGACTGGTCGCCCCGACCGTGGCTCGAACCTCGGGGAAGCTGAACGCGAAGCGCACGCAGAACTCTGCCCAGCTTCCCACACCCGAGCGCTCGAAGATCGGGGCCACCTCGGCCGCACGCTGCTTTAGGTACGGCTTCCAGGCAGCGCCGGGCACGTCGCGCAGGCGATGCGCATTGCCACCGGCGACCGTGCGCATGCCGATCATCGGCACCGACCGCTCGCGCATCAGGTCCCACAGTGGATTCGAGGCGAAGCGCTGAAGGGGATTGAAGTAGAAGATGCACCCGCCCACGATTCCGTCGGGATGCCCGGCGCTGAGGGCCGCGAGAGGCACCTCGGAGGTCCAGGGAAAGACCTCGACGACGAAGCGATCGACGAGCCCCTCCTCCTGAAGCTGCCTGAATCCGTCGTAGCAGTTGCCGCCATCGCGGAAGTCGGCGGCCAACGACCCACCCAGGCAGAGCTGTCCGAGGCCGATCGATTCGATGCCCAAGGCAGCAATGTGGCGCTTCGCGCAGGCCCGAAGCTCGTCGATGCTGTCGTTGCCCAACTTGACGATGAGCTTCGGCACGTGGCGCCGATCCTCGTCGAATGCCTGGCGCAGCACCTGAAGGGCGTCGCCGTACTGCTCGCTCGTGTGGAACCAGACGCCGCTCTCCATCGCCGCGCGCGCGATCTTGACGCGATCGACGGCCGGGATGCCGCTATGGCCCAGGCGCGTGGTGCCGTAGACGTACTTGGAGAGACCGGCAGGGAGTTGTCGGCGGTCGAAGGGCTTCCGGGTCATGGCTGGCATTCTGCTTCGGCCTGCTCAGGCTGTCCAGCCCCGCGGGTTTCCTGCTCTGCGATCTGGGCGCAGCCGCGGATGGCCCAGACGTCGCGCCTGCCAACCCGTCGATTGCCGCCCAAGTAAAACCCCCGCGCGCCGTCGTCATGGAGATAGGAAGGCTGGAGAGGAGCGTGCGGATTGAGTACTGTTGTGGCTCAAGAACGGCCCGTATGAATCCTCCCTCTTGTTGCGACGCCGAGACAGGGCCCGAGGCCTGGCCTGACAGCCCTGAGGACCTCGGAAANNCGGCCGGCATGGTGCGGTCGTGAACGTGGGTGCGTATCTCTTCCGGATGGTCACCAACGCCTGCATCGATCGTCAGCGCGTCCTGCGCCGGAGACCACCAAGCGTGCCGGATGAGGTCGCCGACGCGATCCCGCATCCCTCGGCAGATCCGGCGCGAATCCTCGCGCTCCAAGAGGAGGCGAGCCGCATTGAGAAGATGTTCCGATACCTCCCGGTCCGGCAGGCCGAGGCCGCGCGTCTGCGCGTCTTCGGCGAGCTCAGTCTCGCGGAGATTGCCGAGATCGAGAGGTGCAGCGTCAGCACCGTGAACTCCCGCTTGCGGTACGCCTTTGCCAAGCTGCGCCAGCTCGTCGAGGAGGGGAGAGCATGAGCTGCACGGCCGTTCGAGAGTACCTCGATCACCTCCTGGCCACCGGCCGCGACCGCGCCACGGAAGCGGACCTCGCCTCTCACCTCGATCAGTGTCCGCAGTGCCGCAGGCAGCACGACATCGCCCTGGCAACCCTTGCTCAGCTCCAGCCTTCCCAAACACTGTCAGCATCC
>PMCG01000335.1:0-174 GCA_003155335.1 Acidobacteriota bacterium | reverse complement strand
TCGTCGGTCTGAGTGTCCCGTTCATGTCGAACCTGCTCCGGCCATCCGGATCCGGCGGCTACTCCGCCCTGACCCTTTACGGCCGCGTCTGGGCTGCGGAAAACGCGCGCCTCTCAGGCGACCAGATCGTGCACGTCACGAGTCGAATCGACGTCCTGCCGGTCGCAGACGCGG
>PMCG01000217.1 GCA_003155335.1 Acidobacteriota bacterium | reverse complement strand
TGGAACAGCATGATGAGCATGGCCGGCGGCTGGTTCTTCCTGATGATCAACGAGAGCTTCGTGCTCGGCGGCCATGACTTCCGGCTGCCCGGCCTGGGCTCGTACATGAGCGCGGCTGCGGAGCACGGAGACGGCGCGGCCATGGTGTACGGGGTCGTGGCCATGGTGGTCATGATCGTTGCGTTGGACCAGGTTCTCTGGCGCCCCGTGATCGTGTGGGCACAGCGGTTCCGAATCGAAGACACGGCCGGAACGGACACGACACGCAGCTTCTTCCTCGACCTGCTGCGGCGCTCCCGCATGCGGAGGCGCATCGAGGCCTGGCGCCTGCGCCGCGCGCGCCGCCGCGCGCACCTCGCTGCGGCTACGCCCGCGCCGCAGACACCGCAGCCGCGACTGGCACGCCCACCGGCGAGCGCCCTGCGTCTCGCTGCCACACTCGCGCTCGTTGCTCTTCTGGCACTGCTCGCATTCAGCGCGGTGCGTCTGGTCCATCTGCTGAGCCAGCTCCCTGCGCGGACATGGGGCCTGCTGCTCAGTGCGGGTCTGGTGACGCTCGGCCGCGTGATCGTATCGACGCTCATCGGCACGCTCTGGGCGGTACCCGTCGGTCTTGCGATTGGGCTCTCGCCGCGCCTTTCCCGTTTGCTCCAGCCGGTCGTACAGGTCGCCGCCTCCTTCCCTGCGCCGATGCTCTTCCCCGCCGTGATCGCCCTGCTCCACGCGGCCGGCGTCGGCCTCGGCGTCGGCAGCATCCTCCTCATGCTGCTCGGCACGCAGTGGTANNTGGTACATCCTCTTCAACGTCGTGGCAGGCGCGTCCTCGGTCCCCTCCGACCTGCGCGAGGCCGCAAAGAGCTTCGGCCTCGGCCGCTGGCAGAGGACGCGGGCGCTCTACCTGCCGGCGATCCTGCCGTTCCTCGTGACAGGCTGGGTGACCGCGGCCGGCGGTGCCTGGAACGCGACCATCGTGGCAGAGTACGTCACTCATCGCGGACAGATCCTCACAACGTTCGGCCT
Organism: Acidobacteriota bacterium; assembly: GCA_003155335.1. Taxonomy (GTDB): domain Bacteria; phylum Acidobacteriota; class Vicinamibacteria; order Fen-336; family Fen-336; genus FEN-336. The sequence goes on along the minus strand of PMCG01000217.1, from coordinate 4,883 downwards.
GGGCGCCACGGTCAGCGAGGCCGCGGCGCATGCCGATTTCCACACGCTGGCCGCAGCGGTCCTGTTGATGTCGGTCCTAGTGGTGACGTTCAACCGACTCGTGTGGCGGCCGCTCTACCACCTGGCAGAGACACGCTACTCGCTGGCGAAGTGAGGGGACATGGCGAACGACGCGCCCATCTGCGAGCTCCGGGGAATCCAGAAGACCTACGACCGCGGTCATGGCAAGCAACTGCGCGTGCTGGAGGACATCGACCTCGAGATCCGTTCCAACGAGGTCGTGTGCCTGATCGGTCCCTCCGGCTGCGGCAAGTCCACGATCCTCCGGATCTGCGCCGGGCTAATCGAGGCGACCTCGGGTGAGGTGCGCTACCACGGCCAGCCGCTCAGCGGACTCACCCCGGGCGTCGGCATGGTGTTTCAGGGCTTTGCGCTGTTTCCCTGGATGACGGTGCTCACCAACGTCGAGACCGTGCTGCTCGCCCGGGGCACGCCCCAGGCCGACGCCGGCACGCGCGCCCGACACGCGATTCGCATGGTGGGTCTGGAGGGCTTCGAGCGCGCCTATCCGCGCGAGCTGTCCGGCGGCATGAAGCAACGCGTCGGCATGGCGCGCGCCCTCTGCGTCGATCCCGAGATGCTCTTCATGGACGAGCCCTTCAGCCAGGTGGATGCGCTGACAGCCGAGAGCCTGCGCGCTGAGGTCCTGGACATCTGGGACGACGCGGAGCGCAACCCGTCCAGCATCCTCATGGTCAGCCACGACTCGAAAGAGGTCGCCTACATGGCTGACCGCATCGTGGTGCTCTCGGCCAACCCTGGCCGCATCCGCACGGTGATTGAGAACCGCCTACCGCGGCCGCGCGACATGCGCTCGCCGGAGTTCCTGCGCCTCGTGGACCACATCCACGACGTGATCACCTCTGCCGAGCTGCCCGACGTGCTGGTGACCGCCCCAGCGCCCGGGTTGTCTGAAGACGTCATCGAGCCGCTCCCGCAGGTGCGCAGCGGCGATATCGTCGCGCTGCTGGACCACCTCGAAGCGCAGGGCGGCACGGCTGAGATCTTCCAGATCGCCACGCAGACGCACACGCCGTTCGACCTGATCGTCCGCGCGGTGAAGGCCGCTGAGATGCTCGACTTCGTGGACACGCCGAAGCGCCTCGTCGTGCTCACGCCGCTGGGTCAGCGATTTGCGGCCGGGTCCGTTGACGAGCGCAAGCGCATCTGGGGCGAGCAGGCCATACAGTTGAAGCTGTTCCGCGTGACCCGCGACCTGATCGAGTTGCACGGCGGCGAGCTGTCGCGCGACGAGCTGCTCCAGGAGATCGGCGCGCGCCTGCCCATGGAAGATCCCGAGGCGACACTCGACACCCTCGTGGTCTGGGGCCGCTTCGGCGGATTACTGACCTACAACGACGACGGGGGCGCGCTCAGCATCCCCTGAGCCGCTGCGCTGCAGCGACCGAGCTCACGCCTACGCGCGGCCGCTCGCCGATGACGCCGCGTGCTGTGCTTCACGCACGTCGAGGTGGTCGAACCACGTTCGCTTCAGGATGAGAGAGGTTGCGACCACGACGCCCAGCGCGATCAGCGTGGCGTTGAACTTCCGAATCACCAGGCAGATCGGGATCAGCACCAGGCTCGTCTGCCAAATGATGCCGATCACGATGTTGAACATGTCGCGCTTGAAGTCCTTGTTCCGCTCGAACGCCGGATCGTCCTTGAGCACCTTCGCCAGCACGGGCCCCCAGAAGCCCCAGGGCCGCACCTGTCGGTAGAAGGCCTTCAAGACCTGCTCGTCCTCCGCCGGCGTCATCAGCGCTCCGACGTAGCAGCCGACTAGGGAGATGAGCAGGATGAGCGGGAAGGCGTTGAGCGCCGAGATATCCCAGAGCTTGGTCTCCTGCGCCACCACGAGCAACAGCGAAGATCCGATGCCCGTGACCATGCCCCAGAAGTAGCCGTAGCCGTTGAAACGCCACCAGTACCACTTGAGCACGTTGGCCGCTGTGTAGCCGCCCCACAGCGCGGCTGTGATCCACTGGATCACGTTGTTGATCGACTCGACGAACCAGCCCACCGAGATGCCGGCGATCACCACTCCCAGAGACGCAGCGTAGCTCATGCGCACGTAGGTCTTCTGGCTGGCGTTCGGGTTGATGAAGCGCTTATAGATGTCGTTCACGATATACGGCGGCGCAGCGTTGACCGTGGCCGCGAAGTTCGACATGAAAGCCGCCAAGAGCCCCGCAATCAGCAGGCCCAGCAAGCCGGCCGGGACGAACTCAGCCAGCGCAATCGGAAGGATCATCTCGAAATCGATCGCACTCCCCATCGCCCGCACATGGTCGCTGTAGAAGACCAGCGCCAGGATCGTGAGTCCGGTGATCATGAAGTAGCGCGGGAAGATCAGGACGACGTTCACCCACATATTCATGAGCGAGGCGTCCTTCGGGCTACGCGTCGAGAGGATGCGTTGCATGTCGTAGTTCGGCGCCGGCCCGGCCGCGCTCACGAGGAAGCCCTTGAAGAGCAGCATCATGAAGAAGAGACCGAAGATCGAGTAGCCGTCGGAGGCGATCCTCGTATTCACCGAGGCTATGAGGTGTGACCAGTCGAGATTGAGGTGCCAGCCGAAGAACGGGTTGTCCCACCCGGCAGGGATCACTTTGTGCAGCATCTCCGGTGAGACGCGCCGCATCGCGATGATACCGAGCACGATCGACGACGTAGCCAGGATGAAGAACTGGATGACCTCGGTGATGACCACGCTGAACATCCCGCCCTTGACCACGTAGAGTGCGGTGATCGCCATCAGGATCAGAGCGTACTCGTTGGCGCTGAGGTGCCAAGGCAGGAACTCGGTCGCGAACTTGCCGACGGCCTTGAACGCGTAGGACAGGAAACCGATGACGCTCACCAGGGCGAAGATCACCACGATCAGGTGCGCAAGCTGCGCGCCCTTGCCTTTGCCGAAACGGGTCTGGATCCACTCAGCGCCGGTCATCGCGTTTGAGCGCCTGAGCCACGCGGAAAGAAAGACCATTAAGAAGACTTGGTTGAACACTGGCCAGACCCACGGGATCCAGACGCTCTTCAGCCCGTAGATGAACATGATGTAGACGAGCCACATCGTGCCGCCGATATCGAACATGCCTGAGGCGTCGGAGACGCCGAGCACATACCAGGGCATCACGTTCCCGCCGAGGAAGTACGAGTGGAGGTTGCGCGACGCGCGCTTGGCCACCCAGTAGCCGACGAGCACCGACGTCAGCAGGTAGCAGACGATGATGACGATATCGACGGTATGCAGATGCACAGGGCCTCCCCAGGGCTAAACCGGGGCAGTATAGGCGCCTCGCGGGGTCCTGTCGACACCGCCGGGGCTAGCCGCAGGACACGCTAGGCTTTGGGGCCAAGGCCAGCGATGCGCTGGTCCTCGCGCACGACCTTGCGCGGACCGCCGTCGAGGCCGCTGGACCAGTCCTGTGGCGCGGCGATGGCGTCGAACTGGTCGAGAATGCCCAAGGCCTTGGCTCGGTCGTAGATCAGCTGCCAGGCGCAGTCCCGGTCTTCGCTGACCTCGCACTTGCCGTCGCGCGATCCGGCACAGGGGCCATTGAACAACCGCTTGGCGCAGCGAGTGATCGGGCAGATCCCGGCGAACTCCGCTAGCCGGCAGTTGCCGCAGCCGGAGCACTTCTCCGTCCAGACTCCCTGCGANNTCGAGAATGCCGATGAACTGCGTGTTCAGCCCGGGATACACCGGCATCTTCGGAAAGCGCTCAGCTAGGGCCTGAACGCCGGCCCCGCAGCCGAACGAAACGATCGCGTCGTAGTCGGTCGCGCGCTGGGCCAGGATGTCGATGAAGGCATCCTCGCACTGCCGCTCGATCGTGCACTCGTGGACCGTGACCTTAGGTCGACCGCTGAGAGTGAGCGCCATGCGCAGGGCGGAGCCGAGAATGCCCACCTCGCGCTCGCCACCAGCCAGGCAAACCGTGACGCAGGTGCCGCACCCGACCAGCAGCACCTTGTCGTGGCCGGCGATCATGTCCCGGATCTCGGGGATCTTCTTGCGATCGGCAACGATCATCTCATCTCTCCCTGGCTACTCGGCACACGCTGAGCTGCACGAGCAGCCGCAGGCCTCTCCAGCGACGCGCTCAGCGGCCTGCTGCGCCATCATCTGCACACCAGCCGCCACCGCCGCCGCACCCGGCTTGATCGGGCTGAGTCCGAGGCGACGAACGCGCTCGGTCATCTCGCTCACGATCTCAGCAAAGCGCCCGCCCTCGGCCGAGGACANNGCCACGATCACGCCGTCAGCGCCGCGCTCGAACGCAGCCAGGAGGTAGTTCACCTCCACTCTCCCGGTGCACGGCAGGCGCAGCACGACAACGTTGTCCGGGTAGGAGAGGCGCATGGAACCGGCCAAGTCAGCCGCTGCGTAGGCGCAGTAGTGACAGCAGAAGGCCAGAATCAGCGGCTCGGCATCTCTGACACCACTGGTCGACTGCGGGCTACTGTCCTGCCGACTCATCGCATCGCTCTCCGTCGCGTCCTCTATCACGCGTGCCAGCGCGGCTGCGCCACGCCCACTTCTTCAAGGAACGTCAGGTCCAGCTCCCTCTTTCGGGCTCCGGGCTGCAGCAGCCGGTCGAGCGCGCCAAGAATCTGAGCGTCGACGTAGTTCCTGAGCTCGATGGCCTTGGCCGGGCACTCGGCCACGCAACTGCCGCAGCCCATGCACACCGCGCCTTGAATCTCCGCCTTCTGGAACTCGTTGGGCCCGGGCGCCAGGTATGGACACACGCCCACACAGGTCATGCACGAGATGCACTTGTCCTGGTCGACCCAGGCGGTCTGAGCGCTCACCG
>PMCG01000347.1 GCA_003155335.1 Acidobacteriota bacterium | reverse complement strand
CAGCTTGGAAGGCTGGAGCTCTACCAGCTGAGCTACACCCGCCTCGTCGTCTTCGAACTGGGGTCCGCTGCGTCGGGTCCCCAACACCCCCTGCGCGCTCCCCGCCGCCGGCCGCCCGTCCGCCGCGGAACCCGCGTTTGGTGGGGAGGGAAGGATTCGAACCTTCGAAGCCCTTGGGGCGTCAGATTTACAGTCTGATGCGTTTGACCGCTTCGCTACCTCCCCACACCTGGCGACGCTTCACGGGCCTCTCGCGCGTGGATCGTCCTTCGCCGCGAGCGGCTGGAGCTGGCGGAGGGAATTGAACCCCCGACCCGCTGATTACAAATCAGCCGCTCTACCGCTGAGCTACGCCAGCGACAAACTCTAATTCTATCAAACAGTTTCAGACCCTGCAAGACCAATGCCCGCTCCGGTCGGCTTACTCTGCCGCGCGGCTCTCTTCGCCCTTGTTTGACGCCTTCGCAGACGCTGCGGCGGCCTTGCCTTTGTCNNCAGCTCGACGAATGCCATCTCGGCGCCGTCGTTCGCCCTCGGCCCAAGCCGCAGGATGCGGGTATACCCCCCCGCCCGTGTGGCGAAGCGCGCCCCGAGCGTGTCGAACAGCTTCTTGAGAACCGTCGGCTCATGGATGTCCCGCCGCGCCAGCCGGCGGGCATGGATGCGGTCTCCGTCGCGCTTGGCCAACGTGATCAGCCGCTCCGCGAATGGCCGCAGCTCCTTCGCCTTCATCAGCGTCGTACGAATGCGCTCGCGCTCAAACAGCGCGGTCGCTAGGTTTCGTAGAAGGGCGATACGGTGGGACGTGACGCGCCCCAGCTTCCGTCCGGCTACGCGATGTCTCATGTCATTTCCCAGTGGCGGCCCCGAAGCCGCCTCGAAGTGGTCTGCAACTTAGGACGCGTTTCCCGACAGCCCAGCCGCTGCCGGCGCGCCAGCGGCCTAGCCTTGCTCGCCCCCCGCCTGAGACGCACCCGGGTAGTCGTCGAGCTTCATCCCCAACGACAGGCCCATCTGCGCCAGCGTCTCCTTGATCTCCGTGAGCGACTTGCGGCCGAAGTTCTTGGTCTTGAGCATGTCGGCCTCGGTCTTCTGCACCAGATCGCCAAGGGTGCCGATGTTGGCGTTCTTCAGGCAGTTGTACGAGCGCACCGAGAGCTCCAACTCGTCCACGCTGCGGCCGAGCTTCTCCCAGAAGGCCTCGCGATCCTGCTCGGGCACCTCGGCCGGCGTCTCCTCCTCGAAATCCTCGTCTTCGAGGTCGATGAAGATCGCTAGGTGATCCCGCGCCAGCTTGGCTGCCAGGCTGACGGCGTCGCGCGGCGTGATCGCGCCGTTGGTCCAGACCTCGATCGTCAGCTTCTCGTAGTCCGTGGCCTGGCCCACGCGCGCGGCGTCGACGAAGTAGTTGACCTTCTTGATCGGCGAGTGCACCGAGTCCGCCGGAATCCAGCCGATCGACAGGTCCTCGTCGAAGTTCTTGTCGGCCGAGACGTAGCCGCGCCCCGTCTTGACGCGCATCTCCACACTCAGCGTCGTGCCCTGTCCCAAGGTCGCGATGTAGGCCTCGGGATCGAGGATCTCCACGTCCGGGTCCGGCGTGATGTGCTTTGCGCGCACCTCGCCGGCCTCCGACGTGCGCAGGTAGAGCGCCTTCGGATGCTCGACGTGCATCTTTAGCGGAATGCGCTTCAGGTTGAGGATCAAGTCCGTCGTGTCTTCCATCGCCCCGGGGATCGGTGAGAACTCGTGCAACACGCCCTCCACGCGCACGGCGGTGATCGCCGCGCCCTCGATGCTCGAGAGCAGCACGCGTCTGAGAGCGTTGCCGACGGTCGTGCCGAAACCACGCTCGAACGGCTGGGCGTAGAAGCGGCCGTACGTCGCGCTGAGCGTTTCCTGGTCGATCTCAAGGCGCTTCGGTTTCTGGAAGCCTTTCCACAGCATCTTCTGACAGACCTCCCGGCGGTACGCCGCGGCGGGCCGTGATGCCCGAAGCGGCGCCGCAGTTCGTTACTTCGAATAGAGCTCGACGATGAGCTGCTCCTGAATGGGGAAATTGATGTCGTCGCGTGCAGGCAACGAGAGCACTCTCCCCGAGAGCGCAGCCGCGTCCAACTCCAGCCATTTCGGCACGCCGCGACCCTTGACGGCCTCCAGCGCCGCCGCCACGAGCACGTTCTTCGCTGCCCGCGGCGCGAGTGTGACCACGTCCCCGACCTCGACTTGGTAAGAGGGGATGTCGATGCGTTTGCCGTTCAGCCGCACGTGGCCGTGGCAAACCACCTGACGGGCCTGGGCCCGCGAGCTGCCGATCCCCAGCCGGTAGACCACGTTGTCGAGGCGGCGCTCCAGCTTCTGGAGCAACGTCTCGCCCACGACGCCCTTCTCCTGCGCCGCGCGCTTGAAGGTCAGGGCGAACTGCTCCTCTTGCATGCCGTAGAGCCGCTTGACCTTCTGCTTCTCGCGCAACTGCACGCCGTATCCTTCCAGCTTCTTCTTAATGCGACCGCCCTTGCCGTGTTGGCCAGGCGCATAGTTGCGTTTCTCGATGGCGCACTTCTCGGTGGAACAGCGGTCGCCTTTGAGGAACAGTTTCATGCCCTCGCGACGACAGAGACGGCAGACGGAACCGGTGTATCTCGCCACTGTATCGCTCCGTTAGACGCGGCGCCGCTTTGCGGGGCGGCAGCCATTGTGAGGGATGGGCGTCACATCCCGGATGGACTTGACCTCGACACCTGCGGCCGTGAGAGCGCGGATGGCGGATTCGCGTCCGCTGCCAGGGCCCTTGACGCGCACGTCGACGGAGCGCAGACCACAGTCTTTGGCGTTGCTGGCCGCGGTCGAAGCCGCCTGCTGGGCAGCGAACGGTGTGCCCTTGCGCGAGCCCTTGAATCCCAGCGCACCGCCGCTGGACCAGGCCACCACGTTGCCCTCGAGGTCGGTGATGGTCACCTGTGTATTGTTGAAGGAGGCGTGCACGTGCGCGATCCCGTGCACCAGATGGTGCTTCTCCTTCTTGCTCTTCTTGGCGCCTGGCGCTTTGATCATATTCGCAAGACTCCTAAGTCTTCGGCGCGGTCGGCTTGGAGGACCGGACCATCGTCCGGCGCGGTCCCTTGCGCGTGCGTGCGTTGGTGTGCGTCCTTTGCCCGCGCACAGGCAGGTTGCGGCGATGACGCGCGCCGCGGTAGGAGCCGATCTCCATCAGGCGCTTGATGTTCATCGAGATGTCCTTGCGAAGATCGCCTTCCACCCCGCCCTCGGCATCGATTGTCTTTGCGATGCGGCTGACCTCCTCCTCGGAAAGGTCCTTGACCCGTACCGACGGTTCGATGCCAGCCTTGCCGAGGATCAAGCGGCCGCGGGCCTCGCCGATGCCGTAGATGTACGTCAGGGCATACTCCACCCGCTTCTGACGCGGGAGGTCCACACCGGAAATGCGTGCCATGCGCTACCCCTGCCTCTGCTTGTGCTTCTGATTGGCGCAGATCACCCGCACGACGCCGTGCCGGCGGATCACCTTGCACTTGTCGCAAACCTTCTTGACCGACGCTCGCACCTTCACGGTATCACTCCCTGTGCCGGAGACGTCCTCCGGCTGCGATCTCTGCCGCACTCGCGGTCTGCCTCAGACGCGCCTCCTGACGATACGCCCGCGCGCCGGGTCGTAGGGCATGAGCGCCACGACCACGCCGTCTCCCGGCAGCACTCGCAGCAACGCCGGTGAAGCCACGTGCGCGACGACCTGCGCGCGATGCTCACCTTCGATCTCAACACGGTACATCGCATTCGGCAACGCCTCGATCACTCGACCCGCGACCTCNNTCTTCCGTCACGGCCACCGTCAGCTCGAAGTGCGCCGAGAGCGAGCCGTCGGCAGTCACGGCCGTCCAGCCGTCGTCCAGCACTCGCACTCCCGCGCCTCCGGCGTTCACCATCGGTTCGATCGCGAGACACATGCCCGGCGCCAGGCGCTCGCGGCGGCCCGGCGGCCCGTAGTTCGGGATCTGCGGCTCTTCGTGCAGGCTGGTGCCGATGCCGTGCCCCACGTAGTCACGCACCACCGAGAAGCCCTGGCCGTGCACATGCTGCTCGATCGCATGGCCGATGTCGCCCACGCGCTTGCCCGGGCGGCACATGCCGATGCCCTGCCACAGGGCCTCTTCTGTGACGCGCATCAGACGGCGCGTCTCGTCACTCACGGCACCCACCGCGACAGTGCGGGCGCCGTCGCCGAAATAGCCGTCCACGACCGCTCCCAGATCGAGGCTGACGACATCGCCCTCGCACAGCCGCCGTTCTCCAGGAATACCGTGAATGATCTCGTCGTTGACCGACACACACACGCTGGCCGGGAAGCCCCGGTAGCCCAGAAACGCCGGCTGAGCCCCGCGGTGCGTCAGCCGCTCGCGCGCGATGCGGTCGAGCTCCTTGGTCTTGAGTCCCGGCGCAACGGCCTGCTCGAGGGCGTCCAACGTCTCGACGACGATGACAGCCGCCTCGCGCATGCGCGCCAGCTCAGACCAGGACCTGCGTACGCTCACCGTGTTCTCCCGCCCTTCCCAGGCCTAGCGCCGGCCACGAATCCTCCGTCCCTTGCCCGCCCCTGCAAACCCGTCGTAGTGCCGCATGACCAGCTGGGCCTCGACCTGCGCCACGGTGTCCATCGCCACGCCGACCACGATCAAAAGCGACGTGCCACCGAAATAGAAGTTCAGGTGCAGGCCCTCTGTGACCCAGCCCAGGTTGTTCTGCGAGAGCCACATGTCCAGCCCTGGCCCGATGACCGGGATGGGCGCCACCTTGAAACCGGCCATCAGGAACTCGGGCAAGAGCGCGATCAACGCCAGGTAGATCGCGCCGCCAAAGGTGATGCGCGCGAGGATGTGGTCGAGGTGCTCGGAGGTGCGTTTGCCCGGACGGATGCCGGGTATGAAGCCGCCGTACTTGCGCATGTTCTCCGC
>PMCG01000041.1 GCA_003155335.1 Acidobacteriota bacterium | reverse complement strand
CCGACAGCGTCGCCGAGTGGGAAGAGCTGCCGCGCCACCGCGGCCCCGAGCACTCCTACGCGCTTGCCGTCGGTCAGGTCGAGATCGCAGAGGAAACGACCGATCGCTAAGGTGAGCGTCGCCGCGCGGGCGTACTCCGGCGTGGTGCCCGCGACGGACACGTCGCTGCGTCGATCGCCCAGCTCAGCGCCCAACGACGCCTCACGCACGGCCGCGGCTGCGACAGATCCCGGCACGACTCGACGCAGCGACTCGACGTCGGCCAACACGAGGCCGCTGCCGTCCGACGGCCCGGGTGCCGGCGCGGGTCGCACGGCAATGGTGTCGATGCCCAACGCGGCCACCTGGCTGAGCGCCTCGCGCCGGGCGCCCTCGCCCACCGAGGACATGGCCACGACTGCGGCGACGCCAAAGACAACGCCCAGGATAGAGAGGGCCGAGCGCAAGCGATGGAGCAGGACGTTTCGGCGCGCGAGCCGGATCAGCGTGCGCAGCGGCACCGACAAGGGCCAGGCTGGAAGAGTGCGCACTTGCGGCGTCAGGCTGGCGCTCATGGCCGAGCTGGTTCGATCGCGCCGTCCCTCAGGGCGATCACCCGGGGTGCGCGCTGCGCCAAGCGCTCGTTGTGCGTCACCAGGACGACGGTGTGGCCGTCGGCGTGCAACTCGCCGAGCAGCCGGGCGATCTCCTCGCCTGTCACAGAATCGAGGTTGCCTGTGGGTTCGTCGGCGAGCAGCAGGCGCGGATCGAGGACAAGGGCCCGCGCCAGGGCCGCGCGCTGCGCNNTCTCCGCCGGAGAGCTCCGCGGGCCGGTGTTCGGCGCGCTGTGTCAGCCCCACGCGCTCGAGGCAGTGCCAGGCGCGCGCGCGCCAACCAGCCACGGGCAGTCCACTGTACAGCAGCGGCGTCTCGACGTTCTCGATCACGGACAACTGTGGAATGAGGTGAAACGCCTGAAAGACGAAACCGATGGCGCGATTGCGTAAGCGCGAGAGCTCGGTGTCCGAGAGCGCAGAAACAAGTCGGCCATCCAATCGATACTCGCCCGCGGTGGGGCGATCCAGGCCACCCACGATGTTGAGCAAAGTCGATTTTCCCGAGCCGGACGGGCCGACGATCGTCACCCACTCGCCCGAGGCGATGTCGAGCGTGACGTCGCGTAGAGCCGTGACGTCGCTCGTGCCGCGCAGGAAGGACTTGCCAATACCGCGCAGTGCGACCAGCGGCGCCTCCCCGCGTGGCGCGCTCATGCCGCCATCACCGTAGATGCCATGCCTCCCCGCGACGGACGAAGCGCAGCGTCTCCTCGACTGGCGGGAGCGTCGCTGGCGGCGAGCTCGTGACGACGATCGTGCGCAGGATGTGAACGCGGGCGCGCTGCGCGTTCGCTTCCACTCCGACGACGCGCAACCCGACACCCACGGCGCTGGCCTCGGTCAACGCGGCGATCAGCGCATCGCGTGCGTTTGCGGGCAGGTCCGGCCGAGCGCGTTCGAGAGCGACGGAATCGCGCGCCTCGGCGGCGGCCTTGTAGTCGTTGAGCGCGGCGTCAACTGCGTGGCGCAGTTCGGGCGTCGCGCCGGCGAGTGGATCCTCGCTCGATTGGGTCCTCAGAGCGTGCAGCGTCCAGAACAGGCTCGCGCCGAGCGCAACCAGACCGACCACGCCCAACAGCGCCAGCGTCACGCGACGCCTTGGGCGCGCGCGCACAACGCCCCGCGCGGCCACCGAGCGCGGAGCGCCGGCGGGTGAGCGCGTTGCCCACACGACCTGCGAGACTGAGACCGGCGTGACCCGCGCCTCGATGGGCGGGGCCGCAGCGGGCTCCACTCGCGCGCCAGCCGTGTCCTGTGCGAGGAACGCAGCACGCACCTGCTTCATCAGGTCCTGCGCGGGCTCGGAGTCGGGATCCTCCCGCAGCGCCTCCCGCAGCGTGTCGCGGCTTTCGCTGATGCGACCGGCTGCAAGCTGTGCGCGCGCCTGGTCGATACGCTCGCGCGACGCGGCGTGCGTCTCGGCCGCGCGAGTCAGATTCTGCTGCAACTCGCCGAAGAGCGAGAGCAGCTCGGCGTCATCGGGGGCGTGCCTGAGGCCGCGCCGCACGGCGACGAACGCGCCGCGCTCATTGCCCTCACTGCGCAGCGCGCGGGCACGCGCAGCCGCCTGGCGCGCCTGGGACGACGCGATCCGCAGCAGCTCGCGTTCGACCTCGGCCTCAATCGTGTCTGCTGCCAGCCGGCGCTCCTTGATCGCGGAGAACAGCGCCAGCGCCTCCGCGTGGTTCGGGATCAGCTTGAGGGCCGATGTGGCGATGCCCTCGGCGCCGCGCAGGTCGCCGCGCTCGAGCAAATCGCGCGCCTCACGCAGACGCTGATCGAGCCGTTCGCCGCGGCGTCCGCGCAGTACCGCCTTGCGCGCGCGGTCGACGAGACTACGCAGGGTCAGACTCTCCGGGCGCTGCTTGAGCGCACTCGATGCCAAGACCAGGGCACGCGCGGCGTCGCCGCGTGCGAGGTGCTCCTCTGCCTCGAACTCGATCGACTGCGTTTCCACCTGCGGGGCCGGCCGCGCGTCGGTATTGGCAGGCACAGTGGCCGCAGTTGCGGCTTCTGTGGGGCGATTCGGATTGGGCAGACACGCAGCACACCCGCCGGCGGCGGGGTCGATCTCGGCGCCGCACAGGGCGCACCTCTCAGGCAGGTCGTTCACCATGTCAAGGCGCCGTGGCCGAGTCGAAATCGGAAGGCGGTGCATCGGGACGCCTGAGACACACCCGTTCGCCGCGCCGGAGTCCGCTTTCGATGACGACGAAGTCCTCGTTGGAGGGGCCCAGCACCACCGGCCGGGCACTGACACGTCGGCCGTTCGCGACGTAGCAGACGCTGCCGCCGTCTTTCTCGAAGACCGCTTCGAGTGGCACAAAGAGCGCCGTCGCGCGACTCTCCACGGCGATCTCGACGCGCGCGCTCATGCCGGGCCGCAACCTGGGATCGGACTCGTTGACCTCGATGGTGATGCCAAAGAACTTCGTGCCGCGCCGCTCGCGCTCCTCCTGGGCTAGCGTCCCGATGAGCGTGACGCGCCCGGTCAGCTTCAGTGTAGGGTAGGCGTCCACCCGCACTGAGACACGCTGATTGCGCTCCACCTTGTGGATATCGGTCTCGCGCACGCGGCTCTCGACAACCATCTTGGAGACGTCCGGCAGAATCAGCAGTGGCTGGTTGGCCCAGACCTGATCGCCGACCTGCGGCTTGCGCTGCTCCGAACCGAAGAAGACCGGGCGATACACGACGATGCCGGGAACGTCGGCGCGCGCCTCCGTGCGCGCGAGCTGTTGCTGAGCAAGTTCCAACCGCGCGGTGGCCTCCTGGATGCGACTCTCGGCGGCCGAGATCGCCGCGCGCCGCTGCTCCAGCCGAAAAGCGGCGGCGCTCTCGAGCTGTCGTAGGCTCTCCTTTGTCATCGAGGCTCCGGCGCTGGCTTGCGCGACCTCGATCGGCCTGCCGAACGCCTGGAGCGCCTCCCGGCGGCGTTTGGCCAGCGTGAGCTCCTCCGCGGCCTTCTGGGCCGCTTGCTCGGCGCGCTCCAGTTCCTGCTTGGTGATGAAACCCTCGGCCAATAACGGCCGCAGGTCGTCGGCGGCGCCCTGCGCCTTCTTCAACTCGCGCTCGGCGTTCGTAGCGGCAGCGTCGGCCTCCTCTTCCTTGAGGCGGCCCTTGCCTTCACGCACGTCGCGTAACTCGAGCTGTGCCTGCTCGAGCTTCTGGCGCGCCGTTGCCAGGGCTTCCGCGTTCTCGATGGCCTGCAGCTTGAGATCCTGGCGAGCGTTCTCCAGGTCGGCCTGCGCCTGGCTGAGCAGCGCCTGGTTCTTGCGGATCTCCTCTTCGAAAGGCGCTGCGTCGAACAGGATCAGGAGCTCGCCTTTCTGCACCAGCTTCCCCTCCGGCGCAAGGGCCACGATCTTGGCCTGATTGCTCTGGATGCTCGAGGCATAGGTCACAGAGCGCAGCGCCTGGAGTGTGCCGGCCTCGACCACGGCGACCTCGAAGGGGCCTTCGCGCACCTCGGAAAGGGCGACGCCATCCGGCGGCAGCCGGCTCCAGCCGAAGAGCAAAGCGCTGGCTCCCAGGACGCACACACTGGCCAGCACGGCCACCGTGCGCCGCGGCCGCTGCCGTGCCGCCAGCCACAGGCCCTGCAGATTCTGAAGCGTCCAGTTCTCGCGGCGCAGCCACGGTCGGGCAGCGCCCAGCAGGTCCTGCACGCACGCGCGGGTGGCCGCGGGCAGCGTGCGCGCTCGCTTCAGCAGCGCAGCCAAGCGCGCCGTCATGTTTCTCATTGCGCGTCCTCGGAGGGGGTCTCGAGCACCCCGACGACGCGCAGGAGCTCGCTGCGGGCGACCGCAAGGTCGGTGAGCAGGCCGACAAGCGCGGTGCGTGTGGAGACGAGATTGCCCTCGGCGTCGACGACGTCGAAGTTGGATGCCAGACCCCGCTGGTAGCGCAGCGTTGCTAGCCGCTGCTGCTGCTCCGCGAAGACCAGTCCCTGGCGTTGCAGGTCGATGCTTTTGCGCAGCAGTTCGATGCGGCGGGCAGCGGCGAGCACCTCGGCCTCGACCTGCATCTCCATCTGGCGCAGATTGCGCTCGGCAGCGCGCAGATTCAACTCGCCAGTGGTCTGTTGCGCGCGGTCGGCGGCGCGTTGTAGCGGAAAGCCTGCGGAGAGCGTCACGCCGACGCGCCGATCGAAGGATCGCAAGCTGTCGGCGAGTGTGGCCCCGACCCCTGTCTGGCTCAGCTCGACGTTGACGTCGAGCGTGGGCAGAAGACTCTGGCGGGCATAGGCCAGCGCGCGGCGAGCGTCCTGGACGCGATCGCGGCTGTCCTTCAGATCGAGTCTGTGTTCAAGGGCGCGCGTCGTGAGCGTCTCGACCGGTTCGAGATCCAGTGAGACCTCGGCGTCGAGGCGCACAGGTGCGGGCTCGAGCGGCGTGCGCGGCGACAATCCGAGTAGGACGCGGAACGACTCCAGCGCCGTGTCGAGGCCCGTCTCGGCGGCGACCAGGGATTCGCTGGCCTGGGCTTCCTGGATCTCCGCCCGGAACACGTCCAGCTTGCTCACCATGCCGACGAGCATGCGCGCTTGCGAGGCCTTCTTGAGACTCGCGCCCCGTTTCAGGCTCTGACGCGAGACCTCGACCAGTTGGCGCTGCCGGATCACCTGGTAGAAGGCCTCGGTCACCTGGACGATCAGACTCTGGCGCGCGAGCGCGAAGCTGCGCTCCTGACTCTCTCTCGCCCGGCGCGCATTGCGAAGGGCGAAGAGCGAGGTCGTCGGCCCGAAGCCCCGCAGGAGCGGCTGGACCAGCGTTGCGTTCAACTCGGAGCTGCGCGCCGCCAGGCCGTCGTGCGGCGAGTGTGTTCCGAAGCTGCCGTGCAGCAAGCCACCGCTCCAGGGCAAGGCCTGGTCCAGGCTGGCGCCGACCGTCGTCTCGTTAGGCGAGCGCTGAAACAGCGGCGTCACTTGGGGGAGGAACGCAGCGCGCTGAACGCCCTCCGCGAGGCGGGCCGAGGCCACGATGTCGGCCGAGGATAGCAGACCGAAGTTGCCCTGCAGAGCCATGGAGATAGACTCGTCGAGACTCACCGTCCTAACTCCAGGCATCGGTCCGACCGGGGCTTCCGCCTCCGGCACGTCGCTGTTCGGCGCTGGCGCGACTGCGGCGCCATTGTTTGCAGGCATCTGCTCCGCCGCCGGCTGGTCCTGCGGCGGAGCGGTCTCCTGCGACGCGACGACACTCGCGGCGAGGGAAATGCCGAGCAGACTGGAGGCGAACGACACCATCATTGTGCGGAGAGTACACAGCTCATTCCGGTGACGTCAAACGGCCGCTTGGGCGCTTGCCGGCAGGCTCCAGACACCGGGGATGGTGCGGCCGCAGCCAGGGCAGTGGCCCTCGACGATTCGGTTCTGAATGACGCTGAAGCCGCGCCGCTCCACCAGCAACGCGCCGCAGCCGGGACAGCGGGTGTTCTCCCATCCATTCGTGCTGCCCGGGAGATTGCCCGCGTACACGAAGCGCAGCCCCTCCGCGGCGCCGATGTCGGCCGCGGCGAGGATCCGCGCGGCGTCGGTCGCCTCGCGATCGCCCATCTTGTAGTCGCCATGGAACGCCGTGACGTGCCAAGGGATGTCGGGCGACACCGAGACGAGGAAACGCGCGATGTCCCGCAGTTCCTGTGGTGAGTCGTTGAACCCGGGCACCACTAGGGTGACGACTTCGACCCAGATTCCACGTTGGTGGAGGTCGCGGATCGTCCGGAGCACGGCCTCGAGCGTGCCGCCCAGCTCGCGGTAGCGCCGGTCCTGGAAACTCTTGAGGTCGACCTTGAAGAGCGAGACATACGGCGCGAGGTAGTCCAGCACCTCTGGGGTCGCGTTTCCGTTGGACACGTAGGAGCAGAGCAGACCGACCTTGCGCGCCTCCCGAAAGACGGCCACGGCCCACTCGCTTGTGATCAGCGGCTCGTTGTAGGTGGACGTCACGATCGGTGCATCGTGGCGCTGCGCCATGGCGACTATGTCCTTGGCTGTGACTTCCTGGACGCCTGCGCCTGCGCGGGGATCGCGCAGGACCTGTGACGAGAGCCAGTTCTGGCAGAAGGCGCAGTGAAAATCGCATCCGAGCATGCCAAACGAGAGAGCGCGCGCGCCGGGCAGCACGTGGAAGAAGGGCTTCTTCTCGATGGGATCGATGGCCAAGCCGGCCACGTAGCCGAAGGGGACGCGCAGCGACCCGCCGTCGTTGAAACGGACCTTACAGATCCCACGCTGGCCAGGAGCGATCAGGCAGCGGTGCGCACAGGCCCAGCAGCGCACGCTCTGATCCGGCAGCCGTTCGCAGAGCTCGCCCTCGCGCGTGACGCGATCGAGCCAATCGGCGAGAGAGCTCCCCATCTCGGCCACACCTCTAGATACAGTATAGGGCGCGACGCATGCCCTCAGGCCGAACGGCGGCGCGTCCTGCGTACGAGCCAGAGGACAAAGACGATCAGCGCAACCGCAGCGACGGCGCCGAGAGCGGCATCGGCGTGTTCCAGCAGACGTCGCACGGCGGACCACTCGAGCCCGAGTGCGCTCGCGACGCTGACGAGCGCCGCATACCAGATCGCCGAAGCCAGCGCGGCCGGCACGAGCGTGCGGCCGGGCGGNNAAGCGCGAGAAGAAGATGCCCGCGACGCCGTGCCGCGCGTATGCGTCCCGCAGGGCGGCCAGCGCAGCGGCCGGGAGCAGCTTGCGTCCGAGACCAGTCGTGAAGAAGGCCGGGCCGCGGGCGCGAGCGAACGCGTACATGCCAGCGGACGAGGCGGTGTTGGCCAGCCAGCAGAGCAGGCCCAGCAGTAGCACCGAATGGCCCGCGCGTTGCGCGAAGAAGGCGCCCAACGCGACGGCCACGTCCGCAGGTACCGGCGGGAACACGTTCTCGATGGCCGAGAGCAGGATGAGCGCGACGTACGCCGGCAGCGTGGGCGCAGCGCCCAGCCAGTCGAGCAGCCGCTCAGTCATCGACACCGGTCCCGCCCAAGAGGAGCTCGAGGCGCTGCTCGCGCCCGCCTGCGACGACGGTGAGGGTTGCGGGGCCGGTTGTCGTCAAGGAATCGCGTGTCATGCCACGATCATCGGTGGTGAGAATCTGGCCCCGAGAGAAGAGCGTGCCGCTGGAGCTCGTGACGCGGACCTCGACGCCGGGCAGCGGTCGGCCGTTGCGTCTGAGAACACGAACGATCACCTGGGCCTGGCCCCCGCCCGCAGGCAGGCGCCGTGGTTCGGTCCACACGGTGAGCGTGAGGTCCTCGCCGACGCGCGCGACGGGGCGCGACTCACTCGCGGGCGACGGCGTAGGCAGCGGCGGAGTCGGCGCCGGTGGCGTCGCCTGTGGTTGCTCCGGCGTGGGCACGGGCACGCCTATCACGACGGGAGGTCGCTGGGTCGCGGCACAGCCGACGACCCCAAGCCCCGCCAGGCTGACGAGCGCCAGCGCTGCCGCCGCCTCGACGTGGTTACAGCTTCGTCGCATGTTCATCGCTGCGCTCCATTCTCCGCGGCCCTGATTCTAGCCCGGCTCCCTCGCCACAATCGAGCCGACTCGCGCGCCTCAATGCTGGATCGCCGGCACGCCGGCGATGTGCCACAATCGGGCGACCCGTGCGACACGAACGAGAGCTCGGCGCAGGCCAGAGGCTGGCGGACGGACCTGCCGGCGCGGCGACCGGTGGGGTCGAGGCGCAGCACTTGCGCACCGAGACGATCTACCGCACGTTGGTCGAGACCTCGCCAGACGCGATCCTCCTTGTCGATCTCGATGGCAAGGTCGTGCTCTGCAATCGTCAATCGCTGCGCATGTACGGCGCGGAGCGGGATGGTCAGATTCAGGGGCACCGCGTCCTCAGCTTTGTCGCGCCGCTGGACCGCGATCGCGCTCGGGCCAACCTGGGACAGGTGCTAGCTCAGGGCAGCCTGTGGGGCATCGAGTACACGTTGATGCGCGGCGACGGCAGCCACTTCCCGGCCGAGGCCAGTGCATCGGTCATACCCGACCCTCAAGGCCAGCCGGAGGCGTTGATCCTCGTCGTGCGGGATTGCACGGAGCGCCATCGCACCCAGGAAGAGCAGGTACGCCTGCACGCGGCCCTGCGTCAGTCCGCGCTCGAGTGGCGGCGGACGTTCGACTCGATCGAATCGCCGGTGCTGATGCTCGACGTCGAGGGCAGCGTCGTGCGCGTCAATCAGGCGGCGCGCTCGCTCGCCGGCAAGAGCTTTCATGAGATCGTGCGACACCCGCTGAGCAACCTTGGCGCGGCCCAGCCGTGGCGCGCACTGGGCGAGCTCCACGCGCGCATCGCGCGCGAGGGCGTGCCTGCGTCGAGCCAGGTGCAAGACGGTGAGACGGGCCGGACCTGGGACCTGACGGGAAGCGTGACCGGTGGCGAGGAGGGCCTACCCGCGCGGATCATCGTGGTCGTGCGCGACCTCACCGCGATGGTCGCGCTGCAAGCATCGCTGCGCCGCAACGAGACAATGTCGGTGATGGGCTCGCTGGTCGCAGGCGTGGCTCACGAAGTGCGCAATCCCCTTCACGTGATCACGGCCACCTTGGATGCCTTCGAGGCCCGCTTTGGTGCGCGCGAGGAGTTTGCGCGCTACGTGCGCACGATGAGAGGAGAGCTCGAACGCCTCACGCGTCTCATGCAGGAGCTGTTGGCCTACGGCCGTCCGACCACGCCCGAACGCGCACCGGTCGCGCTCGCCGCGGTCGTGGCCGAGGCCCTGCGCGCGTGCGCCGCTCTGGCTCGGCGCCAGAAGGTCAAGCTGGTCAATCTCGTCAGTGAGGACTTGCCACCTGCCCCGATGGACCGAGGGCGCATGCTCGACGCACTACGCAACCTCGTCGAGAACGCGGTGCAGCACTCACGCGTCGGCAGCAGCGTCACCATCGAGGCGCGTCACGTCGTCGAGCCCGAGCACGCTTGGCTCGTGTGTGTGGTAGAGGACCAGGGGCCCGGCTTCGAGTCCGATGATCTCGCGCGAGTCTTCCAGCCGTTCTTCACGCGACGGCGCGGCGGCACGGGACTTGGCCTCTCGATTGTGCAACGCATCGTCGAACAGCACGGCGGATCGGTACGGGTGCAAAACCGCAGTGCCGGCGGCGCCCGCGTCACGGTGACGCTGCCCCTGGTCTAGCGTCTAGAAGCAGCGTGACGATTTTCATTGGCGCAACGCGCGCGAATCATGTAATCTTCCGCGACTCTGTGACCGTCAGCGTGACAAAGCGGACCTAGCCACACTCGTTGATGGCGCAGGGGGCAAGGGCTACCGCCTGTTCCGTCAACCGTTTCGCAAGGAACGGCCAGCGGGACAGGGCGTGCGGATGCTGACCAACGAGTCGCGGGCGCTGTTGAGGATGTGAACACTTCGTGCACGTTCGTCGGGGGCGCTCGACGGGCTGATCGGGGGCGCGATGCAGCGCATGCTGATCGTNNCGCGAGCTGGAAGAAGCCGAGGCCCTGCTGACAAAAGTCTGCTACTCTCTGGTCGTCGCCGACCTGAGGCTCACGGGCATCTACGGGGTCGAGGGTCTCGAGCTGGTCGCGTACATCCGACAGCGCTGCCCGAACACGCGCATGATTCTGCTGACGGCTTACGGGACGCCCGAGATCGAGACAGAGGCGCGCCGCCTCGGGGTCGACGCCGTTCTCTACAAACCCAAACCGCTGCCCGAGCTAGCGCAGATCGTCTTTGCGCTGCTGAATCGGGAGTCATGAGGGAGCGCAACCTCCTTGATCGCATTCTCGAGCCGGGCGAGCTATCCGTCGTCTTCCAACCCATCTTCAAGATGGGCACGGCCCGACGCAAGCTACACGCCATCGAGTGCCTGATCCGCGGCCCACGCGGAACCAATCTCGAATCGGCGGAGCTGCTGCTCGAGTACGTCCGCTGCAAGCGCGAGGAGAACCTCGTCGACCGCGTCTGCGTCGAGACCGCGCTGGCCGCGGCGCGCGCGTTGCCGGGCCATCCGCGACTCTGCCTCAACGTGCATGCCTCGACCATCGGACGCGGCGAGTCCTTCGTGCAGAGTCTGGCCGACGCGGCCCAGCGCAACAGCGTACCGCTCTCGCGCCTGACGATCGAGATCGTCGAGCACGCTCCGCCGTGGGACGAGGCCGGCTTCCTGCGCGCCATCGGCCTGCTGCGCGAGCTGGGCGTGCGCATCGCGCTGGACGACATCGGCCTGGGGCAGTCCAACTACAAGATGATCCTCGATACGCGTCCCGACTACTACAAGGTCGATCGCTACATCGTTCACGGGTGTCATGCCGATTCCCGCCGCCGGGCGATACTCGAGTCGATCGCGCAGCTCGCTCACAAGTTCGAAGGGCAGGTGGTCGCCGAGGGGATAGAGCAGCCGAGCGAGCTGAACACCGTCCTGGGGGTCGGCATCGAGCTCATGCAGGGCTATCTGCTGTCGACAGCCTTGCCCCTGGCACAGATCAGTTCCTCGCCCGAGCTCACCGCCAACTGACGCAGGCGTTCTCCGCTAGCGCGCCGCATCTGGCGTGCGCCGCCAGCGTCCGTTCACACGTAGCGCGGCCGGATCGGATGTGGCGTAGTTGGCCACGAGGACGAGCTGGCCGGCGCGCTGCGGCTGCAGCAGTCCCTCGCCGCTGAGAGCGCTCGCCGGCAGATAGAGATGGCCTCCGACGACGCGCAGCTGCTGCGCATCTCTCAGCGCGTGCCACTCGGGCGGGCGCAGCAGGATCAGGAACGGCTCGTGCGACGCGACTAGGCTCCAGAGCTCGCAGCTCTCCAATGTCTTGATGGGCGTCTCGAAGAGCAGATCGCGGTGGACGCGCACCGGGTCGGCGCACAGGGCGAAACGCGCATCGGGCCGCAGAGCCAGTTCGCGTTCGACTTGGCGGACGATGGCGTGGTTCGGTTGCTGGGCATGAAAGGCCGGCGCCCACACGTAGATGAACAGGACGAGGAGTAGTCCCGTCGGCAGCGCCAGCGCGCCGGCCACCCGCGCAGGGCTGGGCCGCCACGCCGCCAGTGCCAACGCTAGTGCGCAAACGATGGCCACGGCGGCAGTGGTCACGCGCCAACTCGCCGACGGTAACCAGGCTTCAGGGAGTGGCGGCTGCACGAACGACACCGCGGCCAGCGAGGCGCAGGCCACGAGGGCGCAGACAGCGCGGCTCCAGTGCACCGCGAGCCGCTCCCATTGCGAGGCGAAGAAGGCGCCCAACAGCACGCAAACAAGTGGATACAAAGGCAGCAGGTAGTAGTCGATCTTGCCCCGCGAAACGCTGAGGGGCAGCAGCATCAAGAGTAGCGCGAGAGGGATCCAGCGCGCTCCCGTTACGGGCGAATCTGCGCGCGAACGTAGAATCGCGATCAGCGCCACGGGCAGGAAGAGCGACCACGGCAGTCCTTGAGAGAGATAGGTGGCCAGATAGTAGAAGGGACTGCGCTCGACGTCGTACGTCGACCCGGCGAAGCGCTGCAGGTTCTCTTGCAGGAAGAAGTAGCGCAGCGGCTCGCTGCCAAAGCGCAGATACATCGCAGCGAACCAACCGAATCCCAGCACCGCGAAAAGCAGGACGGCCAGGAGCAGCGGGCCCGGCGCGAGCGGCGACTTCTCGCGGCGTTTGTGCCAGGCCAGCGCCAGAATGGCCAGACCTGGCAGCAGCACGGCGATCGGCCCCTTGGCCGCGAAGCCAAGCCCGAGCGCAGCCCCCAGCGCCGGCAGCACCACGTCGCGGCGCATCCGCGAGTTCCATGCGACGAGCGCGAGCACGACCGCTGCGGTCGAGAAGAACGTCATCGGCAT
>PMCG01000097.1 GCA_003155335.1 Acidobacteriota bacterium | reverse complement strand
CACCCAGCAGCGCGACGTCACGCATGCTCACCATGTCCCTCGAAGGTAGCGCGCCAGCGTCTCCCGCGCAAGATGCCCGGCTTGACACCAATCCCCGCGGCCAGGTAGATTCCCCACATGGACGTTCGCCTCACGAACTCGCGCAACACCATTCGGGGCCCTGTGCCTACCCGCGTCATGCGGATGGGCATGTGTACGGCGCCGGCGGTGCGGGCGCGGGGACGACGGTGAGCTTCCGCTGGAACCCATCCCCCAACCAGCCCGAACCGACCGGCGCCGGCACTGCGTAGGCAAGGTGCGCCTCGCGGCCATTGGTCGCTACGCGAGGCGTCCCAAGGAACATAGAATGCACTACGCTTGAGCGCCCCGCAGCGCGGGCCGCTGAGCTGAGGAGGGATCGTGAGTCAACCGGATCAGAGCAAGCTACGCTTCGAAACCCTGGCACTTCACGCTGGCCAGACCGTCGACAGCGAGACGCTCGCGCGCGCCGTGCCCGTGCACCGCACCACCTCGTACGTCTTCAAGAGCACCGAGCACGCTGCCAATCTCTTCAGTCTGAAGGAGCTGGGCAACATCTACACCCGCCTGATGAACCCGACACACGACGTGCTCGAGAAACGCGTCGCCGCGCTCGAGGGCGCCGCCGCGGGCCTGGTGCTCGCATCCGGTACCGCCGCCGTGTACTACGCCATCATCAACATCGCCGCGGCCGGGGACGAGATCGTCTCGGCCAACAATCTGTATGGCGGCACTTACACGATGTTCCACGACATCCTGCCGCAGTTCGGCATCACCGTGCGTTTCGTAGACCCGGCCAAGCCGGAGAACTTCGAACGCGCCATCAATGAGAAGACGCGCGCGGTTTTCGGCGAGACCATCGGAAATCCGGCTCTCGACGTGCTCGACATCGAGGCCGTGGCCAAGATCGCGCACCGGCACCGCCTGCCGTTGGTCCTGGACTCGACCTTCACCACGCCCTACCTGCTCCGGCCGATCGAGCACGGGGCCGACATCGTCGTGCACTCGCTCACCAAGTGGATCGGAGGCCACGGCACCGCGATCGGCGGGATTGTGGTGGACTCGGGCAAATTCGACTGGACCGATCCCAAGTTCCGCCTCTACAACGAACCGGAGGCGAGCTATCACGATCTGCGCTTTGCGCACGACCTCGGGCCGCTCAACCCGCTGGCCTTCATCCTCAGAATGAGACTGGTCCCGCTGCGCAACCTGGGCGCGTGCCTCTCGCCGGACAATGCCTGGATCGGCTTGCAGGGAGTGGAGACGCTTGCCCTGCGCATGGAGCGCCACAGTGCGAACGCCCTGGCCGTGGCCCAGTTCCTGAAGAGCCATCCCAAGGTCACGTGGGTGCGCTATCCCGGTCTGCCCGGGGATCCCTCGCATGCGACAGCGGCGAGGTACCTCAAGANNCCGGCCACGACGACGCATTCGCAGTTGACCGAGGCAGCGCAGCGTGAAGGCGGCATTACCCCCGACCTGGTGCGCCTCTCGATCGGCATCGAGAACATCGAGGACATCCTCGCCGATCTCAGGCAGGCGCTGGAAGCGGCCTGAGCACACCCGTGAGGTTTGCGTGGCACTGAAAGCCATCAACGATCCGACGATACCAACGGGCGGCGAAGCCAGCGTGGGCATCGTCGAGACGCGCTCGTTCACGTTTGCCGAGCGCGAGGAGGACTTTGTCGCCTTGGATTGCGGCGCGCGCCTCGGGCCGATCACGGTCGCATATGAAACGTACGGGACGCTCGATCGCAGCCGCGCCAATGCGATCCTCATCTGTCACGCCCTCTCCGGAACGGCCCACGTCGCGGGCTATCACGAGCAGACCGGCAAGAACCCGGGCTGGTGGGACGANNGGCCTCGCCTTCCCTGTCGTCACCGTCGGCGACATGGTGCAGGTGCAGCGCGCACTCCTCGATCACTTGGGCATCGACACGCTGCTCGGCGTCGCGGGCGGCTCGATCGGCGGCATGCAGGCCCTGGAGTGGGTGCTGCGCTATCCGGAGCAGGTCCGCTCCGCTCTGGTCATCGCCTCGACGGCGCGCATGTCGCCGCAGGCGATTGCCTTCAACGCCGTGGGGCGCAACAGCATCATCAGCGACCGCAACTGGCGTGGCGGGCAGTACTACGACGACGGCGTGCTGCCAGCCCAGGGCCTGTCGGTGGCGCGCATGATCGGCCACATCACGTACCTCTCCGACGAGGCCATGCANNCTCGACCATCAGGGCTCGAAGTTCGTCGAGCGCTTCGACGCCAACGCCTACCTCTACATGACCAAGGCCATGGACTACTTCGACGCGCCCGGGGCCTACGGCGGCGGCGATCTGGTGCGTGCGCTCACGCGCCTGCGCGCGCGTCTGCTGGTGCTCTCCTTCTCCTCGGATTGGCTCTTCCCGCCCTACCAGTCGCAGGAACTGACCGACGCGCTGCTGCGAGCGAAGAAGCACGTGACCTACGCCAACATCGAGACGCCCCGCGGACACGACGCCTTCCTGCTGGAAATCGAGACCGAGGCCCGCCTGATCCGCGCCTTCCTGGATGCGACGCACGGCGCGGTCACGGGGGGATGAGAGCGCGGCCATGCGTCAGCTACTGAAAGGCGACGAGGGGCGCACCGACTTCTCGGCCATCGCCGATTGGATCGAGCCGGGTTCGAGCGTGCTCGACCTGGGTTGCGGCGACGGCGAGCTGCTCGAGCACCTCATGCTCGATAAGGGCGTGCGCGGGACAGGCGTCGACATCGACCTGGACAAGATCGTGGCCTGCGCGGCCAAAGGCATCTCAGTCGTTCAGAAGGACCTGAACGGCTCGCTCGACTGCTTCGAGACCGGCGCGTACGACTACGTCATCGTCAGCCAGACCATCCACCAGCTCCTCGAGCCGGACCGGATGATGAGCGAGATCCTGCGCATCGGGCGGAGAGCGATCGTCAGCTTCCCCAACTTCGGCCACTACTCGCTGCGCCTGCAACTGCTCTTCTCCGGGAGGATGCCCAAGTCGTCGACGCTGCCCTTCGAGTGGTACCGCACGCCGAACATCCACTTGATGACGATCGCCGACTTCGAGAAGTTCTGTCGCGAACGCGCGCTCCGCATCCTGCGCCGAGTGGACATCTCCGGCGGCCGCGTCCGTCGCAGGCTGTTCTGGCCCAACCTGCTTTCGGCAGGGACTGTCCTGCTNNGACCCGCGCGCACTCGACGGGGCACCATCCTGCGCGCTCCCTTGCGCGGGCGTGGAGCACCTCAGCTACGCTGCCCAACTAGCGCTCCTGCTTGACGCCGTTTTTCTCGGCGCACTCGCGCACTCCCCTTGACTCCCGCACTCGTTGGTAGCAAACTCGCACGTCGCGAACCTTCACACCACGGCTCGGCGCCCTTGTGGCGCCGGCATCGCATCCGATCTCTGGGAGGTGCAGATGCAGGACGAAACGCCTCGGGCCGACCAGCCCGTTGCTCCTGTTCACAATCCGTTGACGCCGCCCGCTCTTAGCTCTGTCGTGGCCCCGCCCGCTCCGATGGTGGCCGCACCGGCAGCGCCCAAGCCCGCGGTAAAGAAGGCCGCCAAGAAGAAGAAGGCCAAGGCGGCCAAGAAAGTAAAGAAGGCAAAGAAGGTCAAGAAGGCCGCTAAGAAGGTGAAGAAGACCAAGAAGGCGGCCAAGAAGGCGAAGAAGGGCAAGAAGACCAAGAAGGCGAAGAAGCGCTAGTCTTCCAGTACCTTAGATCTCCCCCCTCGGGAGGCGTCGCCGGCCTCCGGAGGGGGGCTATTTCGCTGACCGGGGCAGGACGATTGTCTTGTGAATGCGGCGCCCAGCCGCAATGTCGGCCAGCACGCCGGGCAGCTGGCTGAGTCCCACCTCTCCGACGATGTAGTTGTCTGCGTCGATCACGCCCTCCACGATCAGCCGATACGCCTCGCGCACGCTCGCCGGAGTGTGGTGGAAGGTGGCGATCAGCGACAGTTCCTGGTAATGAAAGCGCTGGAGATCGACCGTCAGGTTGCTGCCGGCCGCACAGCCGCCGAATAGGTTGACCGTCCCTCCCTTGCGTACCGCGGCCACAGCCGCGGCACTGGTCTCGACGCGACCCACGGCCTCTATCACGAGGGGGAACCCGCGGCCCCCAGGGCTGCGATCGAGCAGCAGCTCAGGCAAGTCCCCTTCGTCTGCCAAGACCACGGCCGCTGCGCCCAATCGCATCGCCACGTCGAGCGGACCTTGCTTGCGGTCAGCCACGACAACGCGCGCGCCCTGGCGCGTCGCCAGCTGAAGCAGCATCAATCCAAGTGAGCCCGCGCCGATGATCGCAATGTCCTGCCCAACAGCAATGCGACAGGCCGCAACACCTCGCACGGCGCAGGCGAGTGGCTCGACGATCGCGGCCTTGCGGAATGGGAAGCCCTCGGGCAGCCGCAACAGGTTCTTCTGGACGATGCGCGCCGGGATGCGAGCGTACTCGGCATAAGCCCCGTTCCAGAAGAGCAGATCCTCGCACAGCGAGAAGCGCCCCGCCCGGCAGAACTCGCAGGTCTCGCAGGGCGCCGAGTTCGCAGCCACGACAGCCATCCCGGGCGCGAACTCGCTGACACCTTCCCCCACAGCAGCCACAGTGCCAGCCGCCTCGTGGCCGAACACGGTGGGCGGCGTGATCATGCGCGCGTGATAGCCGCGCCGATACACCTTGGCGTCCGTGCCGCAGGTCAGCGCTGCCTCGACGCGAATCAAGACCTCGCCAGCAGCGAGAGACGGGATGTCGACCTCCTCGACGCGCACATCCTCTTTCCCGTACAGCACGGCAGCGGCCATCTTCTTCGGCACAGTCGGGTCTCCCACTGCTCTACCTTCGACCGATCTCAAGAACTGCCTTGAGCGTTCCGGGCGACGGTCGCGATACCTGGTCGATGGCGCTCTGGGCCTCGGCCAGCGCAAAGCGGTGCGTGATCAGCTCGGCGACGCGCACGCGACGGCTGAAAACGAGCTCCGCGGCGCGCTCCTGGAGGTCGATCGACGAGCTGTAGGCCGTCAGGATCTGCCGCTCGCTGGTGCAGAGCAGCCCCAGGTCGACCTGCGCCGTCTCGCCCCGCGACGTCGCAGAGAACACCATGACACGGCCGGCAGGGCGCGTCGCGGCGAGCGCTTGTGCAAAAGCGGCCTCCCCCGGAGCAGCGAGCAGCGTGCAATCTGCGCCGCGGCCCTCGGTCAGGTCTCGCAGTCTAGCCGGCACGTCGCCACGCGCGTCCAACGCCTCGACAGCCCCGAGCGAGCGGCTCATCGCCAACCGGTCGGGCAGTGTGTCGGACGCGAGCACGCGCGCGCCCATGACCTTCGCGATCTGCATCAGGAGCAGGCCAATCGGCCCTTGCCCGACCACCAGCACGGTCTCGCCCGGGGCTACGTGCGCCGTCTCGGCAGCCTTGAGACAGGTATTCACGGGCTCGACGAACGACGCTTCCTCGCTGGTCACGCCATCGGGAATGCGCACGACGCCGCGCGCCACGATCCAGTCCATCGCTCGCACATACTCAGCGAAGCCGCCGCCCGAGGGCTCGAAGCCCGCGGTCGTGCCGTTCCTCTTGTAGTGCGCACACTGCGCATAGGCCTGGCGCGCGCAGTAGAAGCACGCACCGCAGGGCACGTGGTGGTGGACCACGACGCGGTCACCCGGCCGGTATGCCGTGACGCCCGCGCCGACCTCGCTCACTGTGCCCGCGATCTCATGGCCGAAGATGCGCGGCGGCGGCACGAGGCCCTTCTGGATCTTCTTGATGTCCGTCGGACAGACCCCGCAGACGTCCACGGCGACCAGCATCTCGCCCGGCCCGATCTTCGGGACCGGNNCACGCGGCAGCCCACCGCGTTGAAGCAGCCCTTCTGAATAGACTGAGCCGGCGCGCATGTCAAGACGAAGCCTCGGCAATCGTGGCCGAGGACCGCGCAGCGAGTGATCGTTCGCACGGCCGCTCGGCCTGTTGAGTCCGTATCTCATCCTGGAAGCCTGGCGTATTGGAAGCTGCAAACGCTCAGGCAGGGACAAAGGAGAACATGATGCGAAGGATGCTTCTGATGGCGAGCGTCGTTCTTGGCGTCGCGGGCACGGTCTGGGCCGGCAAGATCACCCGGGTGGAGACCCACGTGGACCTGACCGCGGGGAACGCCTATGGCAGCATCTACGACGCGCGCCACAGCGCCGATTCGGTCCAGTACATCGGCTGCGCGCTGTACTTCTTCGCCGGTGGTACACGCTTGGCGTGTCAGGCCCAGGATGTCAACGCCAACTCGCTCTCGTGCATGAGCGACGATCCTGAGATGGTCAAGATCGCCCAGAGCGTGTCCGCAGACAGCTACGTCTCCTTCAAGTGCGCCGGCAAGTCGCTGACCTATCTTTACGTCGCGAGCAGCTCGACGTTCATGGCCGACTGAGGCGGCCGCGTCGGCGGCTACGGACGATCGAGCGCGGGACGCGCCGCGGCCCAGTGACGCGTGTAGGTGACGAAGGGGGCCCAGTAGTAGGGCTTGCGATAGGCGCTCTCAGAATGCAGCAGCCCGAGCTGGGCCTGGCGCAGGGCATCCGGCGGCGCCAAGCCCTCAGCCAGTCCGCGGTACAGCGCCGCCATCAGCTCGACCGTCGATGTCTCTTCGACATTCCACAACCCGGCGACGACATTGCGCGCGCCGCTGCCTAAGAAGGCCCAGGCCAGGCCGACAAAGCCCTCGCCCGCGTAGTGGCGCGATCCAGCGCCGTAGCAGGCAGAGAGCGTGACCAGCTCCGCGTCCAGAGGAGTGGCGATGATGTCGCGTGCGTAGAGTTTGAATGCGTCGCCCTTGGGCGAGAGGATCACAGCCGACTCGATCGGCTGCTCGAAGCTCGGCGTCGCGTGGGCGGCGAAGTGGATGAAGGCGAACCGCTCAGGCAGCGCCGTCCGGTAGGCGCCTGGCTCAGCCGCTGCCTGACCGTAGATGACGCGCCGTTCTGTCGGAAACTGCGATGCGATGCGTTTCATCTCCTCTCCAGCGCTCGGCAGGCTCGGGAATTCCGACCCGGCAGGCAGAGGATCGCCGATCAGCAGAATCGAACGTTCGCGCCCGTCTGCGCTGTTCACCGCAGCCGCAGTCACATCGAGCAGGCTCAGCGCCGGAGCCAGTGCTAGCGTCACGTCCTCGATCCAATAGTGCGGCTTGGGCGAGGGCACGATCAGCGTCTCAAAGCTCAGCTCGTGCAGCGGACCGTCGGGCACCAGGATGACGCGGCTGCCTTGCAGGTGGGCCGCGACTGGCCCCACCAGCGTGCGGTAGAGCCAGGTGCCGTCGTCGTTGCCTTCAGCGAGCGGATCGCGCGAGTTCCGGACCAGGTGTTGATAGGCGCGCACGCGCTCTGCCAGCACCTCCTGCCCCGGCAGCTCGTGGACGTAGGTGCGCTCCGGCGTCACGCACCAGACGTAGGACCGGTCCGGCGCTGTCCAGTAGAGAAGCAGGGACGCATGCTGCGCACGGGCGACATCCGGGAGACGCGTGTCTGTCGGCAGGCGAGCTCGATTCTGGTCGCCCAGGACCTCGCGCAGATAGAGAGCGCGGCTGCGGTCCGCTACAGCCAGGGCTTGGGACGACTTGCCCTCTTTCATCAGCAGCTCGACGTAGTCGGTGTAGTAGCGCGCGAGGCTCGAGAAGAACGAAATCTTGTGCTCAGCGACGTGCAAGCCTGAGCGCATCCCTTCCATGACCTCGAACGCGGCCTGGAACTCGCGCTCCGCCTCGGCGAAACGACGAAGACCGACGCAGAGCGTCGCAAGTGCGGCGTGGGTCTCCCACCGAATGGCGTCTGTCGTGTGCGGCGACGCGATCACCGTGCGGAACAGGGCCTCGGCACGGGCCGCGTCACCGCGGGCGGCCAGGATGCGAGCCTGCACTAGGTGCAGCTCCTCCTCGTCAGCGATGTCGTGGATCTCCAGCGCAAGACCCAGCGCATCCCGCGCGCATTTCTCCGCTTCGTCGAAACGCCTCTGCTCCAGCGCGACAATGGCGATGCTCCCCAGGCTCTCGACAATCGCGCGCCTGTCCCCGAGATCGCGACTGATGGCCAGCGCCCGCTCCCAGGCACCGCGGGCCTGTCCGTAGTCGCCAAGACGAAAGTGCACGTTGCCTACCAGAGTGAGGCTCCCTCTCAAGACCCCCGTGTATCCCAGCTTCTCGGCCAGCGTCTGCGCCTGCCGTAGCGATGACAGCGCCCTATCAAGGGCGCCCAGTTGCAGATACCCCCAACCGAGGTTGCCAAGTGTCTTGAGCGCGCTGTTGTCCATCCTGAGCGATGTCGCCAGGTCGAGACTCCTCTCGAGCCAGACCACAGCCTGGTCGTAGTGCGCTGCTCTGAGATGAAGAAACCCTAGGCTGCCCGTGGCATTGGCCTCGACGAGACCCAAGCGTAGACGTCGCGCGATCGCCAGCGCCGAGAGCAGGTGCGTTTCGGCAGCCAGCGAGTCGCCCCGGATTGCCGCACACGTGCCCCGGCGAAGCAGGACCTCCGCTCTTACCTCCTCGACCGGAAGCCCGGATGCCAGATGCTCGGCGCTGGCGAAGTCGGCATCCACCGCCTTGAGCTCCCGGCTGCCATCGGCCAACAGGCAGTCTGCGTAGGCGCTTGTCATCAGAGCGCGCGCCCGGAGCTCAGCCGGCCAGTCGACGACAACGCCCGTTGCGCTCAGCAGTGTCAGGGCCTCATGGGTCCGTCCTTGACTGACGAGGATTTCCGCTTTCAGGACCGTGTACGTGCGCTGCCATCGCACGTCTCGTGATGAAACCGCGCGGCGCACAGCCTCATCGACGCGCGCCGACGTCTGCTGGAGCTCGCCCCTCTCGAACGCCAGCCGCAGCGCGCGATAGTCCGACTCCTCGGACCTCGGCCCACAAGCACACGTCGCGGCCACCAGGCCGAGCGCGACCCTGCGCGCGATCACGGGTATGGGAAGCCGTTCCCGAAATCGCCGCCGATGTCGATGGGGCCTTT
>PMCG01000009.1 GCA_003155335.1 Acidobacteriota bacterium | reverse complement strand
GGGCTCGGCCGGAGCACCGATCGCGGGTGGACCATCTTGATGAACTGCTTGAGCATCTGCTCGGTGACGGTGAAGGCGGCGATGACGCCGTCCTTCATCGGCCGGATGGCGACGATGTTGCCGGGCGTGCGGCCGAGCATCTCTTTGGCGTCCTTGCCGACAGCCTCGACGCGTCCGGTCTGGCGGTTGATGGCCACGATCGACGGTTCGGAGACGACGATGCCCTTGCCCTTGGCGTAGACCAGGGTGTTGGCGGTGCCCAGGTCGATGGCAAGATCGCAGGACAAGAAACTCAGGTTGAACAGAGAGCGCAAATACATGATGGGTAGCTATCTCCTAGAAGGCCAGCTCGAGGCCGTTCTTGCTCCGCTCCTTGACGCGGTACATCGCCTGGTCGGATTTCTGGATCAGGCCCTCGGGCGTCAGTGCGTGATCGGGGTAGCAGGCGATGCCAAACGACGCCGAGATGCGCGCCGCCAGGCCCTGTGCCTCGAGGAAAGTGTAGTCTTCGATCGCCTTGCGGATGCGCTCGGCGATGACCAGAGCGCCCGCGGCGGGCGTCTCGGGCAGCACCACCACGAACTCGTCTCCGCCATAGCGCGCGATGGTGTCCGTTTCGCGCACCGAGCGTGACAGGATCGTCCCGACCTCCGTTAGTGTTCGTGAGCCGGCCAGGTGCCCGTATTGATCGTTGATGCTCTTGAAGCCGTCCAGATCGAGGAAGATCACGGCCAAGGCCGCAGCGTGCCGCTTGGAGCGCTTGATCTCTCGCGTCAGGTAGAGGTTCAGGTAGCGCGAGTTGAACAGCTTCGTCAGGTCGTCCGTGATGGTGAGCTGTTCGGCCCGTTGGAAGAGCATGGCGTTCTCGATGGCGATGGCGCAGGGCTCGACGAGCGTGAGCAGGATCTTGAGGTCGTCGCGCGTGAACTTGCCGCCCACGCGGTTGATGACCTGGACGACGCCGATCGTGCGGCCACGCGAGGTCAGAGGCGCGCACAGGATCGAGCGCGTGTGGAAGTGGGTCTGCGTGTCGAAACGGCGTGCGAAACGCGGGTCGTGTGCTGCGTCGTTGACGATGGCGGGCCTGCCCGTCTGGGCCACCCAGCCGGCGATGCCCTCGCCCATCTTGACACGGAACGAGGCCACGTCCTTGCCTTTCTCGCCCAGGGCCAGCTCGAAGGTCAGCTCCTGTCGCTCCTCGTCGACCATGAGCATCGACCAGGCCTCGGAGGGGATTAGCTGCTGGATCTTGGCCATGATCAGCTCGATGACACGGCGCGGTTCGAGCTCCTCGTTGGCCGTCTTGACGATGTTCGTCAGGATCTCCAGGCGCTTGGCCGTGTCCTTGAGCCGGCGTTTGAGATCGCGATGCCGCACCAGGCGGCGCGCGGTGATGATCTGGGCGGCGATGGTGCCACGCGGCGCAGCGGCATCGACGTGAAAGTCGAAACCGCAGCGCAGCGAGCGAGCCAGCGCGGCCGCATCGGTGTGGTTTGTCAGGCTGCCGACCGGCAGGCGTGGGCAGGACTTTCGCAGTGTGCGCAGAACATCGGCGACACGCGCGCCCGACAGCGCCACCAGAGCGGCGACGTGCCGTTGCCGGCGCGGACAGCTTCCGTCCAGCGCCAGGGGCTCGAGCGTGAAGCGGCCGCCGATGACGCGTGCGAGGGCCCGCGAGAGTGCGGGGCCTGCGAGAACCGCCACCTTTTCCATCGGGGCCTCAGAAAGCGACCACGACGGACCGCGTCTCCTCTCGCACCCCGCCGTTCGTGCCCACAACGCGGAGCTTGACCTCCTGCGGGCCCAGCTTCTCGAGCGTGACAAACTCGTTGAAGGTACCGTCCGGGTGGACCGTCAGTGCCTCGCCGTTGACGAAGACAGAGGCGCCGGGATCTGTCTGGCCTTTGATGCGGAGGATGTTCGTGCGGATGTCGAACGCCGTGACGGCCAAAGGCGGCGCAGCGCCAGCGACGGGCGTCGGCGGGCGGGCGACCGAGAAGCGCGCGAAGTCGGAGAAGCGGCCCTCGGCGTCGGCGCTGTCGACGGCCGCCACCTTCCAGCAGTACTGGCCCACGTCGAGGCCCTGCAGGTGCACGGCCGTGCCCTCGTTGAGCCGATCGACCATGGGTCGATAGAACCCCGGGGTGACGTCGACCACGACGCGGTATTTCTGCGCGCCGGGCGCCTGTTTCCAGGAGAGCGTCGTCGTGGCCACGCTGGGGTTGACATAGACGAGATTGGCGTCGTGCACTGGCGCCACGAGCGCGGGCGCACCAGGCAGCGTCACGGTTGTCCCGGCCTGACCGGTCGCGCTGACGCGCACGCCCTGGTTGGCAGCGACCTTCACCTTCTGACCGCCCGTGGTTTCGACCTCGCCTGTGCCGCGGAACAGGCGCACGTCGCTCTCGCCGCTCTGGGCCACCCGGACCGCGCCGGCCGAAGGACCGCTGTGGCGCAAGCGCATCGTGTCTGTCGAAACCTCAGTGAGGCTGCCAGGGCCGGTTCCTGCGCCGGACCCGTAGTTGACTTCACCGGAGGAGACCTTCCAGACGAACTTGTGCTCGTTCGTGCGCGGATTCTCCGATGACTCCTCGATCGTGATCAGGCTGTCCGGCCGCACGTGCACGACTGTGCCGTCAACGAACGTGAGCTCGGCCGCCGAGTCCCGGCCCGTGCGCACCAGATCGTCCTTCGCCAGCACGGTCTCGGGTGTCGCGTCGCGCCAGTCGAGCGAGTTCTTTGCCTTCACCTTGACCGTGCCGCCGAGCAGCGTGAAACGTGCAGTGGTCGAGACCTCGGCCTCTGCGACCGTCGGTGTCGGCAGCGGCTGCGGGGCGATCCGCCTCGAATAGATGAATGCGCCCGCGGCCATGGCCACGAGACACAACCCGGTTATCACATAGATGGTGCGATGCGACAACATGTTGTCCTTGCCTGCGGATCGAGGGTCGGCATCCCCCGGCATCGAGCCTGATTCTCCTAGAATCCCTTCAGTCGTCGTGACTTATGGGACGGGCGATTATAGTGCACCTACCGCAGTGCCGCAATCGTCGTAGCCAGCACGTTTGCCCTCTCCTCGGCGTGCGGTTGCGGCTCGCGTGGCCGCGGCATAGAATCCTCGTTCCTTCGGTGTCCCTGGGCTAGATCCCAGAGGAGAGCATATGGCACTGAGTTACATGCGGCGCCACAAGCGCTGGCTTTACGTCTTCTTGTGGCTGATCATCGCCGCCTTCATCGTCCTCTACATCCCCACCTTTCTCGACAAGGGAGAAGGCATGCAGGCGGTCGTCGCCCGCGTGGGCAAGCGCAAGATCACCGCAGACGAGTTTCGCATGGCGTACCAGGATCGGCTGCGAGCTTACGAGCGCTTTGCGAAGCGACGGCTCGACCTGCGCACGGCAAAGCGCATGCGCGTTCCCGAGGCGGTCCTGCAAAGCCTTGTCGAGAGCACGCTCATAGACAGTGAGGCCAAGCGCCTCGGGGTCACGGTCGACGAGGCTGCGCTTAAACGAGCCGTTGCGGCGAGCTTCCAGCGCGATGGACGGTTCATCGGCGCGGCCGAGGCGCGCCGCCTGCTGGCGGCGAACGATCTCACCGAGGAGCAGTACGTCGACTCAGTGCGCTCCCAGCTGACCAAGAGACGTCTAGAGTCCTTGATCACCGACGGCGTCGACGTCACTGCCGCCGAGGTCGAGCGCGAATACCGCCGGCGCNNTTCTTCGAGGCGCATCGCGAGACCTACCGCTTTCCCGAGCGCCGGGTGGTTTCCTACCTCCTGATCGCGCAAGACGCCATTGCGCGCGAGGTGGCGGTCACGGAGCGCGACGCCCAGACGTACTACGATGACAATCAGGACGATTTCACCCAGCCCGAGCAGGCCTGCGCGAGCCACATCCTGGTGAAGGTCAAGTCGGGCCCGGAGGACAGCCAAGGGCACGACGATGCGCAGGCGCGCTCGATTGCCCAGGGCCTGCTGGAGCAGGTTAAGAAGGGCGCCGATTTCGCGGCGCTGGCAAAGAAGTCCTCGGAGGACCCGGGCTCGGCGCCAAACGGNNCCCCCTTCGCGCAGGTCCGCGCCGGAATCGAGGGCCTGGTGCGCCGCGAAAAGGCGGAGGAGCGGCTCGAGGAGAAGGTCATGGCTCTCAGCCGCGCGCTGAATAGCAGCGATAGCCTGAACAAGGCCGCGCAGGACCTGGGCTTCACCGTGCAGAAGACCACGCCCGTCGCGCGCGGTGCGCGCGTCGATCCGCTCACGCCGGAGGCTGTGTCCGCTGCCTTTGAGCTCAAGCCGGGGGAGACCAAACGCGAGCCGTTCTCGTCGCCGCAGGGTGCTGTCTTCATCTCCCTGGCGTCGGTCGAGCCGTCACGCCTGCCGGAGCTCAAGGAGGTCGAGGCTCA
This sequence comes from Acidobacteriota bacterium, assembly GCA_003155335.1. GTDB lineage: Bacteria > Acidobacteriota > Vicinamibacteria > Fen-336 > Fen-336 > FEN-336. The sequence goes on along the minus strand of PMCG01000009.1, from coordinate 687 downwards.
GGTGCGTGCCGACCTGGTCGAGAGCGGCTGCCTAGAGAAGGCGCTCGAGCTGGCGCGCCAGGTGAGCGCTCGCGCTCGCAGCGAGGGACTCGACAAGGCCGCTCGCGCGCTCGGGCTCACACGCAAGGACACGCCCGCGCTCGTCGGGCGCGGCCAGGCCCTGGGCGAGCTCGGGGCCAACGTGCTGCTGGAGCAGGCAGCATTCGCCCTCGAGGTGAAGAAGATCTCAGACCCCGTGCGCGTCGCAGCAGGATACGCCGTCGTGGACGTGCTGGAGAAGACACCCTTCGACGCGGCCGCGTTCGCGAAGGACAAGGAGTCGATCGCCGACTCGCTGCGCGCCGACGCGCGCCAGAAGGTATTTCAGGCTTTTCTCGCTCAGGCAGCGGAGCGCTACGGCGTCGAGCGCACCGAAGCGTTTCGCACGGCGCTGAGTGGGGGTCGCTAGCGGCACCGCAGCGGCAGCCGCGGCGCCAGACGGAGAGACGCCATGCACGTGAACGTGCGCAAGGCCGGGGACGTCGTCATCGTCGACTTGGACGGCAAGCTGACGATGGGGCTGGGCGACCAGATACTGCGCGACACTATCGACGAACTGCTGGCCGAAGGCTGGAAGAAGATCGTCCTCAACCTGTCGAAGGTGACGTTCATGGACAGCTCTGGGGTGGGCGAGCTCGTCGCCGGGCT
>PMCG01000380.1:2392-3260 GCA_003155335.1 Acidobacteriota bacterium | reverse complement strand
GGTTTGACGTGGTGCGGCGCGTGCCCTATCCTCCCGGCATGAGTCCCGCGCGTGCGAAGACGTTCGCCGACAGGCTCGAGCCCGTCGTCGAGCACGTCGAAGAGGACATCTCACACCTTCCCGCAGCCATGGCAGACGCGGTCTACCCCGGCCGCGTGCGGCGTCCGTTCCGCATCGCCCTGACGTTCGAGCGCTTCGGCGGTGAGAACTACTCTCGGGCGCTGGGCCTCGCGGGGCAGGCGTTGACCTACAGCGAGGCGCCGGTGGGCGAGACGATCGAGCATCGGGCCACGTTCGAGGCAGCGCAGGCGCGGGCCTTCTTCGATCTCTACCGCATCGTGCGGCAGGTCCCGTCCACTCAGGTCGCCGTCAACGGTACCAAGCTCACGACGGCGTCCAGGATCTGGCCGCTGCTCCTGGGGATCCTGGGCGGGGACTGGGCCTGGGAGCCGCTTCAATAGGAGGCCTGGGCCGTGGGCGTCTCTGAGGATCTCGACCTCATCGACAAACTCACACACCAGCTTCAGATCGAGTGGGAGAAGTTCTTCGCTGGCGCGGACAAGAAACCGCCCAACGAGCTCAAGGGCAAGCTCGAAACCCTCATCCGGCGCTANNCCCGCCGGTCTGCACGTCACGCCGACGCTGGCGCACATGCTGCACGTGCCGGCGTCTTCCGTGGGCCTGGCTCCGACAGGATTCCCGGTCGCTGCCGCGACGGCGCGCAGTGCCCCGGCTGCTCGACCTGCGGCACTCGGCGAGGTGCGCGTTGCGGACCCCGCTCGGGACAAGACCGCTGTGCGCACGCTCTTCGAGCAGTTCGTCGCGGCACGTCAGGCAGCGGGTGAGCACGCAGCGGTGAAGATCGAGA
>PMCG01000380.1:0-2354 GCA_003155335.1 Acidobacteriota bacterium | reverse complement strand
TCGTGGGACTGACTTTCCTGGCGCTGCCGCAGACGGTGAGCGCCTGGCCCGCCCGGGTCAGCGACTCCATTGTGCGGGATGCGCGGCGTCTGTTGCCGCACGCGCTGGCTGCGGCCCTGGCTCGGCGCGACGACGAGGTGCGTTCCGAGATGGGGCGCTTGCCCGAAGACCTCACCCGCTCGCTCGCGGCCGACCTTCTCAGTGGACGGCTCACGCCCGAGACCTTGGCGGCAGCGCAGTCGCCGATCGACGCTGCGCTGGCGCTGTTCAAGACCCGGCACGTCGGCGAGGGATTGGTGCGGCTGGGGGGCTTGGCGCGCGTTCCGATCGATCTCTGCGACGCCAGCCTGGCGAGCGAGGAGCGCTTGCCGGCACGCGTGCGCGAGGAGTACTACCTGTTCGTACAGGAAAACCTGGGCAAGATGCCCGTGGTGCTCTCGGATCCGCACGCGCTCGAGCTGACGCGTGGGGATCTGCCGGGATATTGGCAGCGCCTGCTGGACGACAGCCGGGCCGACACCGCCGTCATCCGCGCGGAGATGCTCCGCGGCGCCCAGGTCGTCGATCATCGCGCGATCGACTACCGTTCGCCGGTGTTCGCTGTGGCGTCGCTCTCCTACTCGCGCGCCGTCACAGCCGTGGCCGGGACGTGGCTGGCAGTGTGGCGCGAGGCGCACGGCGACCTGTCGCTGCGTCCGCGTCCGATCGAAGTGATTCCCAGTGCGCCCGTAACGGCGCAGCCGGCGGGGCGCGGCCTCGTGGCCCCACGGCCGAACTCGGAGGTGAGATGACCATGGCGCGCAAGCGAGCTCTGCTCTCGGTCTTCCGCAAGGACGGCATCGTCGAGCTGGCGCGCGGCCTGGCTGAGCGCGGCTACGAGATCGTCTCGACCGGCGGGACTGCCGACACGCTGCGCAAGGCCGGGGTTGCGGTCCTGAGCGTGTCCGAGGTGACGGGTTTCCCCGAGATCTTGGACGGGCGCGTGAAGACGCTGCACCCGAAGGTCCACGGCGGCATACTCGCGCGTCGAGACCTGCCAGCGCATCTCGCGGCGCTGGCGGCGCAAGACATCGCGCCCGTGGACGTGGTGGTCGTGAATCTCTACCCTTTCGAGGACAAGGTCGCCAAGGGCGTCTCGTTCGAGGAGGCTGTCGAGAACATCGACGTCGGCGGTCCGGCGATGGTGCGTGCCGCTGCCAAGAACTTCTGGCACGTCGCCGTAGTGGTCGACCCGACGGACTACGGGCTGCTNNGCGCAGAAGGCCTTCCGCCACACTGCGCGCTACGAGACGGCGATCGCCGCCTACTTCGCGCAGGTCGAAGTGCGTAACGGCGCCTACGCGCCGGCCGAGTCGGAGAGCTTCTTCCCGTACCGCTTGTCGCTCTCATTCGAGAAGATCCAGGACCTGCGCTACGGCGAGAATCCGCATCAGCGCGCGGCGTTCTACAGCGATTTGGGCTCGACGCTCTATTCGGTGGCGGCGGCGCGCAAGCTGCAGGGCAAGGAGCTCTCGTTCAACAACATCCTCGATCTGGACTCGGCCTGGCGCCTGGTCACCGATCTGGAACAGTCCGCCTGCGTGATCGTCAAGCACAACAACCCCTGCGGCGTGGCGCTCGGATCGAACCTGAGCGAGGCCTGGGAGCGGGCCTGGGCTTGCGATCCGGCCTCGGCCTTTGGCGGCGTGATCGCGTTCAACCGGCGCGTGGACGCCGAAACGGCGAAGAAGGTGGCCGCGGTCTTTGTCGAGGTCGTGATCGCTCCGGGCTACGAGGCTGGCGCGAAGGAGGTTTTGGCGGGCCGCAAGAACCTGCGCGTGATGGACATGGAGACGACCGGCATCCACAAGCTGCACGGTTTCGATCTCAAGCGCGTGATGGGCGGGCTACTGGCGCAGGAATGGGACATGGTCGGCTTTGAGCGCGACAAGTGCGAGGTGCGCACGAAGCGTCGGCCGACTGAAGAGGAGTGGAAGGCGCTTGGCTTGGCGTGGTCCGTGGCCAAGCACGTCAAGTCGAACGCCATCGTCTTCGCCAACACGGTGCAGACAGTGGGCGTCGGCGCTGGGCAGATGAGCCGCGTCGATGCGGCGCGCTTTGCGGCGCTCAAGGCGCAGCTCGCGCTCGCCGGCACGGTCGCGGCCTCGGACGGCTTCTTTCCCTTTCGCGACGGCGTGGACGAGATCGCCAAGGCCGGCGCGACCGCGATCATTCAACCAGGCGGCTCTGTCAAGGACGACGAGGTCGTCGCTGCCGCCGACGAGCACCACCTGGCGATGGTCTTCAGCGGCGCGCGCCACTTCCGGCACTGAGAGACGGCAGCGTCAGCGCGGCGCGAGCGCTGCCTCGATCTC
>PMCG01000185.1:2646-4019 GCA_003155335.1 Acidobacteriota bacterium | reverse complement strand
TAGATCTCGTTCAGGTACAGCTCGAGGATCTCCTCCTTGCTCGCGCGACGCTCGAGCACGAAGGCCAAGAGCGCCTCTTGGGTCTTGCGCTTGAACGTGCGCGGCGCCACGCGATAGCCGTGCTCGTCGCTCTCGCGCAGGAAGTAGTTCTTGACGAGCTGCTGGCTGAGGGTGCTGCCGCCCTGGGGGACGTTGCTCTCGCTGCGGAGGTTGCGCAGCAGCGCTCCGATGAGTCGAAAGGGGTCGAGCCCGGGGTGGCTGAAGAAGCGCCGGTCTTCGATGGCCAAGACCGCGTGCTTGAGGTTCTCGGGGATGTCCGCGTAGCGAATCAGGCGGCGCTTCTCGCGATTCTCGTCGAAGAGGTAGGTCATCAGCTCGGGCTCCAGCGGTTGAGCCCGGTATGGCCGGCGCGAGACGCGCCCACGGATCTCTTTGACGTGTTCAGTCTGATCGCGCTTGTCCTTTTCGAACGCCACCAGGATCGGCTCGTGCGGGGCGCCCGGGTCCATCGGCGGCGTGCGCGGGAAGACGATCACGACGCCGTCACCGATCACGAACTCCCCAGGTCGCGCCGGGCCTTCGCTCTTCTCTTCGTAGTTCAGCCCGTTGAGTCGTTTGACCAGGTCGGTCGGCGAAAGCGCCAGACTGCTGCGCAAGACCAGTGGCCGCGCATAGAGCCGCGAGGGGATCAGCCAGCGCTCGCCCTTGAGCCGAGACTCGATCTGGTTGCTGGCGATCATGTAGTGGTAGATGAGGAAGGCGCTGCCGACGACGAAGGGCAGCAGGATCAGGCTCAGCAGGGCCACGACAAGTCGGAAGCGGCGCGTGGAGTAGGTGTGCCGCAGGGGCGTCGTGTCGGTCTCGGGCACGTTCACACGGGGATTATAGTGGACTATGCTCTCGGGCATGAAAGCGCTGCGCCGTGCGGCAATCGCTTCGCTGGGCGTCGCGCTGGTGGCCCCGGCCGGACGCGCCGCGGGCCAGACGCGACCGCTGCTCACCGAGCAGGCGACGACCGCACCGCAAGGGACGATCACCTGGGAGGTTGGAGGCGACTTCATGCGCCAGGAGCCCAACTTCTCGACCGGGCGCGCGCGCGACGTGGCGCAGGGCCCGGCATTCCGCTTCGTCTTCTCGCCGGGCGATGCAGTGGAGATCGACGTCGAGTGGGTGGCGCGGGTGGCGGCGTTCCACGATCCCGTGTACGGGAACATCTCGGACTGGGGCGACGTCACGCTGCGCACGAAGGCGCGGGTCTGGGCAGGTGGCGGAGGGCGTCCGACCGTCGCGCTGCGCTACAGCCTGACACTGCCCGAGACCAAGTGCTGCGCGGCCGGCAGCGGTCTGGGCCCGAACGTCCTGCGCATGACGGC
>PMCG01000185.1:0-2507 GCA_003155335.1 Acidobacteriota bacterium | reverse complement strand
GCGGACGCGCACTCGGAGCTGCGGCTGGGTCTGCGGCTCGGGTCCGCCCGCCTGCGTTGGGACGCGGCGCTGCGCCGCGGCCTGGACCCGGCGGACGGCACGTGGGGCGTCACGGCTGGCCTGCGGTGGATGCTGGCCGGCCGCTAGTNNTCTGGTCAGTGGAGTGACTGATTGGTCAGCAGACGCCCTTCACCACCGACGGCTCGACGCCGCAGCGCCAAGACGGCGCTGATTGAGGAGTTCCGTGTCCGCGCCATCCGGGAGGCCGTGCTGGACGTGGTCGGCCGCGAAGGGCCAGCGGCCGCGACCCTGCAGCGAATCGCCGATCGCGCGGGTGTCGCCAAGGGGACGATCTACCTCTATTTCAAGGACCGCGACGACCTTCTGCGGCATACGGCGCGCTTCGTCATGGACGAGGTGCGCGCACGGGTCGAGCCCTGGATGGCCTCCCAGGCGACCTTCGCCGAGCGGCTGCGGGGCCTGGTCACCGCGGGCCTGACGGTCCTCGAGGAGCACCGCGGCTTCCTGCGCTTCTACCTGCCGCTGCCGCAGGACCGTCTTGCGGGCGGCGGAGCACGCGACGCGGTCGTGCGTCCTTCCGTGCTGGAGCGACAGGACACCCTTCGCGGCGCCCTCAAGGAGTTTCTGGCGCGCGCCGCGCGCCGCGGCGAGATCCGGCGGACCGACGCGAACCGACTAGCGCAGTTCATCGTCGACGGCGTCACCGGCGCCATCGTGACGCGCCTCAGTGAAGCCCGCCCGCCCGCGATCGCGGCCGAGGTCGACTGGATTGTCGACATGCTGCTCCACGGCATGTCTCCCCGTGGGAGGTCAAGGTCTTGAGAAGACTATTGTCGCTTCTTGCTGTCGCCGTGTTCCTGACCGCGACGACGGCGGCCCAGGCCTCGCCACCGCCGCAGCCGCCCGACATCGTGGCCCTCGACCTGCGGGCTGCCTTTGCCCGCGCCCTGGCCGACAACCGGCTGATCCGTGCCGCCGCGAGTGGCGTTGCCGCGGCCCGCGCCGATCGACGGGTCGCCTTCTCGTACCTCTTGCCGCGCATCTCCGCCGGGGGCAGCGCCTCGGAGCACGACCGTGAGGTCACCTTCAAACTCAGCGAGGACACCAGCCTGACGATCCTCCCGCGCTACGACTGGAACGCGCAGGTCGTCGCCACGCAACCGCTGTTCGCTGGCCTACGCGATGTCCGCTTCTACCAGCAGGCCGGGGCGATGATCGACGGGGCCGAGGCAGGTCTGGCGGGCGCCCGCGACCAGGTCCTGATGCAGGTGGCGAGCGAGTATCTCAGTCTGGTCGAGACCGAGGCCCTGATCGACGTCGAGCGGCGCAGCCTGGACCTGGCGCACAAGCGGCGCGAGCAGGCCCAGGACTTCTTCGAGGCCGGCGAGGTGACGCGCGTCGACGTCCTGCGCGCCGACACGGCCATCGCTGCCGCGCAGAGTCGGTTGATCGCCGCGGAGCAGACTCGGCAGACAGCCCTCGGCCGCCTGCGCGTCCTGCTCGCGATCGACAGCGACGTCGCGGTCACGGAGCCGAGCGAGCTCGGGCTTCCACCGTTGCCCGCCGAGGCCGAGCTGCTCGGACGCGCGACCGAGGCGCGCGCGGATCTTCGGCAGGCCGAGGTCAACGCGCGCGTGGCAGCCCTCGAGACNNCCAGGCGCAACTGGTGGCCGAGCAGCAGCGCCGGCAGGTCAGTGAGGACGTCCGCACGTCGCTCAAGACACTGGAGCTGGCGCGGGCCGCGAACGTCCTGGCGCGCGAGGGGCTAGCCGCAGCCGAGGCAGAGTACGCCCAGGCCTTCGATCTCTACAAGAACCAGGAGATCACCTCGGTGGAGCTCGAGACTTCGGAGAACGCGCTGGCCTCAGCCCGCCGAACGGCGGTGACGTCACGTCTGGGCGAAAGAAAGACCGAGCTGGCCGCCTGGTTTGCGGCTGGTTCGCTCCGTCAGGTCGTCATGGGGGAGGGACTCAAGTGAGTGTCACGCGTGTCGTCGTCGCCATCGTGAGCCTCGCGCCGCTGCTGGTCGCCTGCGGCTCACAAAAGAACGTTCCACAGCCCGCGGCCGCCGCCGCCGCCACGCCGGCCGTCCCACCCCCCGCAGCGCCCGCAACCCCACCCGACGCGGTGACGGCCAACGGTGAGTTCGTCTCGCCCGTCCACTCTGAGCTGGCCTCGCGCGTCACAGGGCGCGTGGGGCGGATCGTCGCCGACGTCGGCGATCGCGTCAAGANNCGCGCCCTGCGCGAGAAGGAGTCCGTCTCCAGCGCGATGTTCGAGCGCGTCGAGAGCGTGGCACAGCAGGCCCAGGCCGCGCGCGCGGCCGCCGACTCAGGGCTAGCCACCGCACGCCAGCGTCTGGCCGACGCCGTTCTGGTCTCGCCGATCGATGGCGTCGTCGCGGAACGGCGCACAGACGTCGGCGAGTCGCTCGGCACCAACACGGTCACGTTCGTCCTGGTCCAGACCGCGCCGCTCAGGCTGCG
>PMCG01000373.1:3740-3883 GCA_003155335.1 Acidobacteriota bacterium | reverse complement strand
GCGTCGCTTGGTGCCAGCCGCTGGCAGGTCGTCACGCGCTCCGTGCTGCCCTATGCCCTGCCGGGGATCCTGACGGGGATCATCCTGGGCATCGGCCGCTCGATCGAGGAGACGGCCGTGGTCATCTTCACGGCGGGCTCGGC
>PMCG01000373.1:0-3726 GCA_003155335.1 Acidobacteriota bacterium | reverse complement strand
TGGCCCGGGAAGGCATCTCCAACGAGAAGGCCTACGCCACGGCGGCCGTGCTCATCTGCACGATCCTGGTCATCAACACCACCGCGTACGTCGTCATGCACCGTATGATGCGCGGCAAGCGCGCCTCGTGAGCGCCCGGCAAGCGATCCCATGAGTCCCGAGCTGCCAGCCCACAAGATCGACATCTCGCACCTCACGATCCGTTTCGGCACGCACGCTGCCCTCACGGACGTTTCGCTCCAGGTGCTGACCAACGAGATCCTGGCGGTCATCGGGCCGTCCAACTCCGGGAAGTCGAGCCTGCTGCTGGCGCTCAACCGCATGGTGGACCGGGTTCCGCGGGCCACAGTCGAAGGCCGCATCCTGCTCGACGGCGCGGACGTCGCCTCCATCCAGGACGTCCAGGATCTGCGCCGTCGCGTCGGCATGGTCTATGCCCTGCCGATCCCGCTCCCNNAGCAGCGCCTGTGCATCGCGCGCACCCTGGCCGTCGCGCCGGAGGTGATACTGTTCGACGAGCCCTGCTCCGGCCTCGATCCCATCTCCACAGGAAAAGTGGAAGAGGCGATGGTGGAGCTGAAGCGCACGTGCACGCTCGTGCTCGTGACGAACAACACCAAGCAGGCCGCCCGCGTGGGCGACCGCACCGCCTTCCTGCTGATGGGCGAGCTGGTCGAAGTGGATCGGACGGACAAGATCTTCACGAGGCCCGCTGATCGCCGGACGGAGGACTATGTCACGGGCAGGTTTGGCTGATGCCGACAGCTGCGAACGCCCGCGGGCAGGCCATGCAGGCCATTGTCAGTAGGGATCTGAACCTCTTCTACGGCGACGTTCACGCCATCAAGGGCGTCAGCATTTCCGTCGCTCCACGGAAGATCGTGGCCATCATCGGTCCCTCCGGCTGCGGCAAGTCCACGCTGCTGCGGGTCTTCAACCGCATGAACGATCTCATCCCGGGGGTGCGCGTGACCGGCGAGGTCGAGTTGCACGGCCGGTCGATCTTCGAGCAGGACATCCGCGCCCTGCGCAAGGCCGTGGGCATGGTCTTCCAGCGCCCCAATCCNNCCGCTGAGCATCTTCGAAAACATCGCCTTCGGCCTCAGGGTCCACGCTCTGGGGGATGCGTCGCAGATCGGCGCCACCGTCGAAGCGAGCATGGAGGCCGTCGGCCTTTGGGCGGCGCTCAAGGATCGTCTGCATGACAACGCGTTGACGCTCTCGGGCGAGCAGCAACAGCGCTTGTGCATCGCGCGTGTGCTGGCGGTCAAGCCGGACGTGCTGCTGATGGACGNNATGCAGCAGGCCGCGCGCGTCTCCGAGGATTGCGGCTTCATGCTGCTAGGCGAGCTGGTCGAGTTCGGCCCTACGCGCGGTATCTTCACCTCGCCCAAGGACAAGCGCACAGAGGACTACGTCTCGGGCCGCTACGGCTAGCCCGGGCTCACGCCTCCTGCTCCTGCACCAGGCGATATCCGAGGCCTTTGACGGTCAGGATGGAGCGGGCTATCCCGGGCAGCTTCTCGCGCAGGCGGCGCACGTGAACGTCCACCGTGCGGGTTCCCTCGGCATAGGAGTAGCCCCAGACGTTCTCCAGTAGTTGCTGGCGCGAGAGCACGCGGCCGCGCGCGTCGACCAGAGCAAGCAGCAGGGCGAACTCCTTTGCCGTGAGATGCACGAGCTGCCCTTGCCAGCGCGCAGTGTGGCGCTCCCGGTCGACGGCGAGCTCGCCGATGCGCGCGACCGGCGCGGCTTCTGCTGGCTGCTCCGCGCGGCGCAGCACGGCGCGCACGCGCGCCATCAGCTCTTTGGGGCTGAAGGGCTTGACGACGTAGTCGTCCGCGCCCAGCTCGAGGCCCACAATGCGGTCCGCTTCGTCGCCGCGTGCGGTGAGCATGATCACCGGCAGATCGCGTGTGCGTGGCTGGCTGCGGATCTCTCTGCAGATCGCCAGCCCGTCCAGTCCAGGTAGCTGCAAGTCCAGGATCAACAGGTCAGGCTCCGCTCGCCGGAGCTGGGCCAGGGCTGCCCGCCCGTCGCCGACGGCCTCCACTTGGAAGCCGTCGCGGGCCAGGTAGTGCGTGACCAGCTCGACGATGTCCGGGTCGTCCTCGACGATGAGTGCGCGGCGCATGGCCTGCGCACAAGCCTATTGAAGGTGCGCTCTGCGATCAAGGCGTCCTACCTCACGAAGCGGTAGCCAAGGCCGACCACGGTCTCGATGTGATCGCGCGCCGGCCCGAGTTTCAGGCGCAGGCGCCGGATGTGGGCGTCGATCGAGCGCGCGTCGATCTCGGCCTCGTAGCCCCAGATGCTTTCGAGCAGCCGCTCGCGCGTGATGATCCGCGCGGGACGCTCGACCAGGTAGCGTAGGATGTCGAACTCCTTGTGCGTCAGGCGCACTTCCTGGCCGCGGTAGCGCACGAGGTAGGCGTCGAACTCGATCTCGAAGTTGTCGTCACGATACGCCTGCGTCGGCGTGGTGGCCTCTTCGACGCGCCTGAGCGCTGCGCGGCAGCGGGCGGCCAGCTCCTTCAGACTGAACGGCTTGACCATGTAGTCGTCGGCGCCCATCTCGAGGCCGAGCACGCGATCCACCTCCTCCGCGCGAGCGGAGACGATGATGATCGGCGTGTGGGCCGTGGCGGTCTGGCGCCGGATCATACGACAGACCTCGAGCCCGTCCATGCCGGGCAGGTTGAGATCGAGCAACACGAGGTCACAGCCGCGGCGCGCCAGATCCAGGCCCTCCTCGCCGGTGTGGGCCAGGCGCACCGACAGCCCGGCCTTCTCGAGCTGATAACTCATCGCCTCTGCGATGTCGCGGTCGTCCTCGATCAGCAGCACCCGTCGGCGCGTGTCAGGCCGTGGCCCGGGCTCGGCGGCCGTGGTCCTGCGAGCCGCACGGGGCTGTTCCGGCTTTGCCTCGTCCGTTCGTCCTGTTATCTGCAAGTGGTTCCTCCGCGTCGGTATGCCCCTTCCTGCCGCGCGCGCCGTCAGGCACTGCTGCCAGTCGGCGGCGTCTCCTCGTGATGGTGGCGCACGTCTTTCGCCTCGACGATGAAGATCGTGTCCTCCGCGATGTTGGTGGCGTGATCAGCGATGCGCTCGAGGCTGCGGCTCACCAATATCAGGGCCAGCGCGCGCTCGATGGTGCCCGGGTCAGCCATCATGTAGGTCAGAAGCTCCCGGAAGAGCTGGTCCTTGAGCTCGTCCACCTCGTCGTCGCGCGCCAGCACGTTGCGAGCCAGAACCGCATCCTTGCGCACAAAAGCGTCCAGGCTGTCGCGCGTCATGCACTCGGCCATGTCGGCCATGCGCGGGATGTCGATCAGCGGCTTCAGGACCGGCAGGCAGATGAGCTTCAGCGCGTGCTCGGCGATATTCACCGCCTGATCGCCGATGCGCTCGAGGTCGGCGTTGATTTTCATTGCCGCGGTGATCAGCCTGAGGTCGCCGGCCATCGGATTCTGCAAGGCCAGAAGCTTGAGGCAGCGGTCGTCAATCTCGATCTGGAGCTCGTTGACTTCCTCGTCGCCCGCGGCCACCCCCTGCGCGAGCTCGGCCCGGCGCTCGATCAGTCCGCGGATGGCGCGGTGCACGCGCTCCTCGACCAGCGCGGCCATGCTCAGCAGCCGGCTCTTGAGCGCTTGCAAGGCTGCTTCGAAATGCTGTCGTTCCATCTGACCTGTCAACCTTTCGTAGGGGCGACCCCCTGTGGTCGCC
>PMCG01000085.1 GCA_003155335.1 Acidobacteriota bacterium | reverse complement strand
GCCGTGCGTGCGGCCGATCATCGGCGCGTCCTTGAACTCGTGGGCGCGCTGGCGAACGACCGCGCTCAGCTCGTCGACGTCCTTCAGGATCAGGTCGCAGGCGTCGCGCATGAGCATGGCCAGCGCCGTGTCCACCACGTCGGAGGACGTGAGGCCGTAGTGCACCCAACGCCCCTCAGGTCCGACGTTCTCGGCCACGTTGGAGACAAAGGCGATGACGTCGTGCTGGACGTCCTTCTCGAGCTCCTCGATGCGCGCGACGCTGAAGCGGGCCTTGGACTTGATCGCGACCAGGGCCTCGCGCGGGACCGTGCCGCGCTCGACCAGGATCTCGGTCGCGGCCACCTCGACCTTGAGCCACGTGGCGAACTTGTTCTCTTCGGACCAGAGCTGGCCCATCTCGGGGCGGGTGTAGCGGGGGATCATGGCGTGCTCGACCTCGTGATCGGCAGGCCCGCCCGCGNNGTCCGGTGTCGCGCTATGTAATCGTCTCGAAGACGACGACCTCGTCGAGCGGCTTCTTGGGCGGCGAAGCTGGCCAGCCGTCTGCCGTGCCGGAATCCGGCAGGCCGACGGGGATCATCGCAATGCGCTCGAAACGGTCCGGGATGGCCAGGGCGCGGCGGCAGGGGTGCTCGGGGATGCCGTCGGTGAGGAACACCGTGCCGTAGCCCAGCGCGCGAGCGGCCAACATGAGTTGGCCCGCGGCGAGGGTGCCGTCCTTCACGTTGTAGGTCGGGTACTTCGAAGTCGTGTCGACGAGCACGACCACGTGAACGGGCGCCGAGAGCAGGCCATCGATGTAGGGTGTGATGTCGCCCTTCCTCTTCTCGATCACTTCCGGCTGTGTGACGCCCTGTCTCCTGAGGCTCTCCTCGGTGGATGCCAAGATCTCCTGCTTGATGCGATCGAGCTTGGCCCGGTCGCGGACGACCAGGAATCTCCACGGCTGCTGATTGCCGAACGTGGGGGCGAGGCGGGCCGCGTCGAGGATCCGGTGCAGGTGTTCGTCAGGGACCGGGGTGGGTTTGAACCGGCGCACCGAACGGCGCCGCTCGATTGCGTCCAACGTCGATAGCACTGCCGGTGCTGCCGGTGCCACGGCTGCGGTTTCGGCCGCGGCAGCGAGGGCCCGAGGCAATCCCAGTGCGACGCTTGCGCCGGCCCCAACCTTCAGGAAACCGCGCCTGCCGCTCGCGAACATGATGCTGTCCTCCTGATGACGTTATACCCCATATCGCCGTGCAAGGGCATGCCCTGCGGTAGGGGGGCCTGTCCGGTCGGGCTGGGGCGAACGCGAGGGGAGGCTCTTGGGCGCTGGTTCCGTCAAAAACGCCAGTGGGCGCCCAGCGACGGCAGGATCGGGAGGACCTGGACGGTCGGGATGCGGCGGTTGAGCACGTTGATGACGTCGAGATAGAACGTCAGACGTCCGTCGGGNNCCTGCGTCCACGACCTCGTAGACCGGCGCACCGTTGTCGTCACGCCGCGGAATCAGCTTGCCGTCACTGTCCGCGATTGCGCTCACGCGACGTATCTGCGGCGTCGACGGGAAGCCCGACGCCAGGCGCTCTGTGACAGCCAAGCGCAGCCACCTGCGCGCCTGCCAACTGCCGACGAGCGTGAGCGCGTGGCGGCGATCGTAGTCAAAGGCGAAACGCTGGCCCCAGGCCTCGCGCTGGGCAAAGCCGTAGCTGTAGGAAACCCAGCCGTCGAGCGCGTGGCGTGAGCCGCGTGCGGCGCGGGCGATGACGACGTCGACGCCATAAGCGCGGCCGCGGCCATTGCTCACGGGAAAGCGCGTCACCTGAGCCGCCTGCGGGACGGAATCGGCCAGCTCGGCAGGGAAGCCGTAGGCCGCCACGCGCGCCTGCCGCTCCTGCTCGGTCTCCAGCCGGCCGACGGTCAGGCGGTCAAAGGTCCTGCGATAGGCCTCGACGCGGACATTCGCGAATCCCACACGCCGCTCAATGCCAGCCACCAGGTGCAGCGAGCGCGCGCTGAGCAGGGCTTGGGCTCCGGTGGCGACGATCGTCGATGGCGGGGCCGGTGTCACGCTGGGCGCCGGCGTCCCAGTCGCCGGCCCGGTCGCAGCGCTCGTCGTCGGCTGTGAGTCGAGGTAGCGCACCGCTCCGGCCAGGTCAAAGAAGTAGTCGCCCTGGACGAGCTTCTCGTAGCCCGGACTCTGGTAGTGCTGCCCGGCCCCGAGATAAACGCGGCCACCGGCCAAGTGCCACGTGGCCAAGAAGCGCGGCGAGAGCGTCGTTTCGCCGTTGACACTCGCATGATCGACGCGCAGGCCAGCGCGCGCCACGCCGCGTGTGCCGAAGGTAATGCGATCCTCAATCCAGGCGCCGCTGCGCGATGTGTTCCAGATCGATTGCAGTTGCGGCGGCAGGCCTTGGCCCCAGGTCGTGGGCCCGCCCGGCGCAGGCCAACTCCACTGGTCGTCGGGACGCAGGCCCGTGATGTTCCAGTCCCAGCGGGTGCGCAGGAGGTGGGTCTCGAAGCCGGCGTCAAAGGCGTGGTGACCGAGGTCGAGCGTCAGCTCAGAGCGCAGCGCGCCGTCCCGGATGCCGACGCCGCGGTCAGCCGCTAGCGGTGAGATGACGCGCCGT
>PMCG01000359.1:2924-5366 GCA_003155335.1 Acidobacteriota bacterium | reverse complement strand
GAGATCTTCTTCTCGTGAATCAGCAGATAGGGGTTCTCGATCGCCGCTTCCATGCGCTCGGCGTCCGTCACGAAGTAGGGGGACAGATACCCGCGGTCGAAGCGCATGCCCTCGACGACCTCGAGGCTCGTGTCCATCGACTTGGACTCCTCGACCGTGATGACGCCGTCCTTGCCGACCTTCTCCATCGCCTCGGCGATGATGTTGCCGATCAACTCGTCGTTGTTGGCGGAGATCGTGCCGACCTGGGCGATCATCTTGCCTTTGACAGGCTTGGAAAACTGTTTGAGCTCCTCCACGACGGTCGCCACCGCCTTTTCGATGCCGCGCTTCAATTCCATCGGGTTGGCGCCGGCAGTGACGTTCTTCACGCCTTCTCGGAAGATGGCTTGCGCCAGGACGGTGGCCGTGGTCGTGCCGTCGCCGGCGACGTCGCTCGTCTTCGAGGCCACCTCGCGCACCATGCGGGCGCCGAGGTTCTCGGTCGGGTCTTTGAGATCGATCTCCTTTGCCACGGTCACGCCGTCCTTGGTGATCAAGGGGGAGCCGAACTTCTTCTCGAGGATGACGTTTCTGCCCTTTGGCCCGAGCGTCACCTTGACGGCATCCGCCAGCGCGTTCACGCCGCGCAAGATGGCGCTACGCGCATCCTCACGATAACTAATCTCTTTTGCCATGATTTCTCCTCGCAGTCTGGTCGCTCGTTGGATCGGTTGCGGGCGACTACTCGATGATCCCCAGGATGTCGTCTTCCTTCATGATCAGGTACTCGTCGCCGTCGATCTTGACGTCGGTGCCGGACCACTTGCCGATGAGCACCTTGTTGCCGGCCTTGACGGCTGGCGGGACGCGCTCACCGTTGTCCAGCAGGCGACCGGAACCGACGGCGATGACCTCGGCGCGCTGTGGCTTTTCCTTGGCGCTGTCGGGGACGATGATGCCTCCGACCTTCTGTTCGATTTCCTCGATCCGCTTCACGAGGACGCGGTCGCGCAGGGGTTTGACGTTGGGCATGTTGACCTCCTTTTCACGTGTGATTCGTGGCGGCGGGACTCCGGCCTTCACGGAACGCGCCGAGCGCTCCGTGACGCCAGCCCTCTTCCGTCGCCGAGTAGCGGGGGCGCGCTTGGAAATGCGACGGCCCGGGCGTGAGCCCGAGGCGCCGCCGGAACCTGCATTGCGTCGCTGCGGCATCACTTGTTGACGCTGATGCTGATCTGCTTCGGCTTGGCCTCTTCTCGCTTGGGCAGCGTGACCTTGAGCACGCCGTCCTTGTAGTCGGCCTTGATGTGCTCCTGGTCGACCACGGTCGGCAGCGTGAAGGAGCGCGTGAACGCGCCGTAGGCACGTTCGACGCGGTGGTAGTTGTCGCGCGTGACGTCGTTGTCGACCTTGCGTTCCCCGCGCAGCGTCAGCACGTTGTTTTCGAGGCGAATGTCGACGTCGTGGGGGTCGACGCCCGGCAACTCCGCCTTGAGCACGATATGGCCCTCTTGCTCATAGATGTCCACCGCAGGGGCCCATGTGCCGCCCAGTGCCCAGTCCTCCTCGGCCGCCCCGCGCGTCAGGCCGCGGAAGGACTCGTCAAACAGGCGGTTCATCCGGTCCTGCAAGCCAACCAAATCCCTAAAAGGCTCCCATCTCACGATTGCCATGTTCGTTTCCTCCTTCCTCTGCTATGGCCCGCGGCGGAATCGGCCTGTCGGCACGCCCGCCGTGCGGGTCCTAGTTCTTGACCGTGTACTCCGCGTCCACGACGTCGCCGCCCTTGTCTGCTCCGGGTGCGGCGCCAGGTGCACCTTGTGGCGGCACGTCCGTCGGTGGCGCGGCCTTGCGGTAGAGCGTCTCCGCCAGCTTGTGACTGGCGCTGTTGAGCTGCTCGATGGCCGCGCGGATCGCTGCCGGATCGTCACCTTCTGCTGCCTTGCGTGTGGCCGCGACGGCATCCTCGACGCTCTTGGCCTCGGGCTCCGAGACCTTGTCGCGGTTCTCCTTGAGCAGCTTTTCCATGCTGTAGGCCAGCGTGTCGGCCTGGTTCCGGGCGTCAATGAGGTCGCGCTTGTGCTTGTCGTCCTCGGCGTGGGCCTGCGAGTCCTTGACCATCTTCTCGACCTCGTCCTTGGCGAGGCCGGAAGACGAGGTGATCGTGATGGCCTGGGTCTTGCCTGTGGCCATGTCCTTCGCAGATACGTTGAGGATGCCATTGGCGTCGATGTCGAAGGTCACCTCGACCTGCGGTATGCCTCTCGGCGCGGGTGGGATTCCGACCAGGTGGAACTTGCCCAGTGTGCGGTTGTCCGCAGCCATCTGGCGCTCGCCCTGCAGGACGTGGATTTCCACAGAGGTCTGGTTATCCGAAGCAGTCGAGAAGACCTCGGTCTTCTTGGTCGGGATGGTCGTGTTGCGTTCGATCAGCGCCGTCATCACGCCGCCGAGCGTCTC
>PMCG01000359.1:0-2865 GCA_003155335.1 Acidobacteriota bacterium | reverse complement strand
ATGCGCGTCATGCCGCCGACGAGCACCACCTCGTCGATATCGGCAGGGGAGACGCCCGCGTCCTTCAAGCACTGCCGGACAGGTGCGATCGAGCGCTCCACTAGATCCTCGACGAGCTGTTCGAGCTTGCCGCGCGTCAGCTTCAGAGAGAGGTGCTTGGGTCCGGACGCGTCGGCGGTGATGAACGGCAGGTTGATCTCGGTTTCGACGGTGGTCGAGAGCTCGCACTTGGCCTTCTCTGCGGCCTCCTTGAGGCGTTGCAGGGCCATCTTGTCCTTCGCAAGGTCGATGCCCTGGTCCTTCTTGAACTCGGCGATGATCCAGTCAATCACACGATGGTCGAAGTTGTCGCCACCGAGGTGAGTGTCGCCGTTGGTGGCCTTGACCTCGACGACTCCCTCGCCGACCTCGAGCACGGAGATGTCAAAGGTGCCGCCACCGAAGTCGTAGACGGCGATNNTCGTCCTTCTTCTTGTCGAGGCCATAGGCGAGAGCAGCCGCGGTCGGTTCGTTGACGATGCGCAGGACCTCAAGCCCGGCGATGCGTCCGGCGTCCTTGGTTGCCTGACGCTGAGCATCGTTGAAGTAGGCCGGCACGGTGATGACGGCCTGCTGGACCTTCTGTCCGAGATGATCCTCTGCAGATTGCTTGAGCTTCTGCAGAATCATGGCCGAGATCTCCGGCGGGGAATAGAGCTTCCCGCGCACTTCGATGCGAGCGTCGGCGTTCGGCGCCTCGACCACCTTGTAGGGGACCATCTTCTGCTCTTCAAGCACCTCGGAATAGCGGCGGCCCATGAAGCGCTTGATGGAGAAGATCGTGTTCTCCGGGTTCGTAACGGCTTGGCGCTTCGCCACCTGGCCGACCAGGCGCTCGTCGTCCTTTCCGAAGCCGACCACCGATGGTGTTGTCCTTCCTCCCTCGGAGTTGGCGATCACGGTCGGTTTATCACCTTCCAGGACTGCTACGACCGAGTTGGTCGTCCCGAGGTCAATCCCTATGACCTTGCTCATAGCGCTCTGTTCTCCCCTGGGCGCGGGCTGTGATCGTGGCCCGATCTGGCGGGTCGTCCGCGTCCCAAGTCAATTATAGGAGGACATGAGCGTTTGTCAAGCATTGAATATGAGCACACCATACTAATATATCCCTGGATCCGGGGCGGCAGTCCGGTCTGACTGCACGTCCCTGCGAATCGTCTGAGCCAATCGCTCAGCTCTGGTGGGCCGCCACTCGCAGCACGGTCGAGTTCTCGGCCACGATCACCGCGTCTCGCGGCGGGCGTGATGTCGCACAAGTTGCTTGACACAGAGCGTGGCAGACGCGTACCCTACGCTCCGCGACGATAAGCCACCAGGGAGTCGCTGCGAGCGCAGTATCCAGAATTATAATACGGTGGCGCCGTGCAGGAACGCGTGCCTCCTGTGAGGGGCGAAGGAAGCCGGATGTCTCCTACGCAAGCCGCAGACATAGTGGTTTACGTCTGCCACAACTGCACACCGGGAAGCGCTGGAATTCCGCGGCAGTGGGAGCAAGAAGGCCTCTGCGTGCAAGTTCGCGAGGTTCCTTGCAGCGGCAAGATCGACGTGCAGTATCTGCTCCACGCCTTTGAGGGCGGAGCGCAGGGTATCTGCGTTCTCACCTGCCCCCAGGGCGAATGCCAGCGGGCGCAGGGCAACTACCGGGCCGAAGTCAGGGTGCGCACGGTTCAGCGCCTCCTGACGGAGGTCGGGATGGAGCCCGCACGGATCGCACTGGTGCATTGCTCACCGCAGGATCCGGCGGAGCGCGTCGAAGGCGCCGCGCGCGAGGCCACGGCGCGTTTTGCCAAGCTAGGCGGGAGCCGCGCGATCCCCGAAGGAGCCCGCGCGTGAGACGCCCAGCGACGACGCAATTCGGCTTGGCGAGCGCGGAGCGCGCGGGTCGCTGGTAGATCGGAGACACATGGCAAACGACAAGACGGCCCTCGAGGCGCGCATCGACAGCGGCGGGTCTCTTCTTCTGGCCGAGATCTCTCCACCAAAGGGGAGCGATGCCGCCCGGCTTCAGGCCGTCGCCAAGAAGTTCGCCGGAAAGGTGCACGCGTTGGGCGTGAGCGACAGTCGCGACGGCGTGAGTATGTCTGCCGTGGCAGCCGCCGCGCTCGTGGCTCAGGAAGGCGTCGAGCCGCTTCTGCACCTCACCACTCGCGATCGAAATCGCATCGCGCTGATCTCCGACAGCCTGGGCGCAGCGGCGCTAGGAGTTCGCAACATCCTGCTGACGAGCGGTACGCATCAGACGCTCGGCCCGGCGCGCGCNNCTCAATGGCGCCGGCAGCTACTGCCTCGGCGCCGTGGCAGCCCCATTCGCCGACCCACTTGAGCTCCAAGTGTCGCGCGTCAGCAAGAAGATCGGTGCTGGCGCCCAGTTCTTGATCACGCAGTCGGTCTTCGACGTCGAGCGATTCGAGGGCTGGTGGCGAGAGGTCGTACGCTGCGGGCTGCACAAGAAGGCCGCGTTCGTGGCCGGCATCCGCATTCTCACGAGCGCCAAGGAGGCAACAGAGCTCTCCACGCGGCGTCCCGTGCCACGCATCCCCGCCGCCATGATCGAGCGGCTGAGCGCCAAAAGCAGCAATGCTCAGCGCGCGGAGGGCATCGCGATCGCTGTCGAGACGGCGTGCAAGCTGGCGTCACTGGAAGGCCTCCGCGGTATCTCGATCCGAGTCGACCGAGATGAGGACGCAGCGCTCGAAGTCGTAGCGCAGACGGGTCGGGGGAACGCGTAGTCGTGCCGGCTAAGTACCACATCGACAGCAAGCGTGTCCCGCCGCGTTTCCGGCCGGTGGGCGAGCTCGGCATCGTGGACTGGCGAGAGGACTGCGC
>PMCG01000248.1 GCA_003155335.1 Acidobacteriota bacterium | reverse complement strand
AGATCGAGGATCTGGGCAAGGCCAAGAAGGTCACCATCGACAAGGACAACACGACGATCATCGAAGGCGCGGGCAGCGCCAAGGACATCGAAGCCCGGGTCAAGCAGATCCGCGTGCAGATCGATGAAACGACCTCCGACTACGACCGTGAGAANNCGACCGAGACCGAGATGAAGGAGCGCAAGGCGCGCGTCGAAGACGCCATGCACGCCACCAAGGCGGCTGTAGAGGAAGGCATCGTCCCCGGCGGCGGCGTCGCCCTGCTGCGCTCACAGCCGGCGCTCGAGCGCTTGGCCGAGGACAAATCGCTTGGCCGCGATGAGCGAAGCGGGATCCAGCTCATTCGACGCGCCGTCGAGGAGCCGCTGCGCTGGATCGCCCAGAACGCCGGCGAGGAGGGCACCATCGTCGTGGCCAACGTGCGTGAGAAAGGCGGCGCGATCGGCTACAACGCGCGCACGGAGGTCTACGAGGACCTAACCGAAGCAGGCGTCATCGACCCCACCAAGGTCGTGCGCTTCGCCATCCAGAACGCGTCTTCGGTGGCCGCGCTCCTGTTGACGACAGAGGCAGTGGTCGCGGAGCTGCCGGAGAAGAAGAAGGACGCCCCGGCCCCGCCCCCGGGAATGGATGACTACTGATCCGGACAAGGCCGGAAAGGACGGCCCCGCGCGGTGCGGGGTCGTCCGCCTTTCTGTCACCGATGGCGACACGCCCGACTGTCCACGCGGTGGACAATCGACATCGGCACGAAGGAGGTCCAGACTTCTTTCGACCCGTCGGCGTCCCAAGTAGCGGCAGGGGAGTGAGTTGCACGGAGGTCGCTGGATGAGCCGGCTTGCCGACCGGCCACCGCGCGAGCCAGCCAGCCGCGGGCACGCGCTTTGCTAGACCTCAGACAGCAACGGGATCGTCGCGCTGCCCCATCGGTTCGGGCACCGCGCTTCGTACTGAGGGCGGACGAGTTCTCTCTCGCGGCGGGAGTCCTCGAACCCCCTTGAGGAAGATGGGGATGTTGAGAATGCGCTTTCGAACGGTGATGTCTCTGCTGTCGGTCGGCCTGGCCGCGTGCGTGGTCGCGACGTTGGCCGTCGTCCAGTTGCGCAGACCGGAGGCAGCGCTGGCCAGCAGCGCCCAGGTGTCCGCGGACGCGAGCAGTGTGGGCGGGGCCCTCGCGCCGTACACATTCCGCGATATCGCCCGCGCGGCCAGCCCGGGTGTCGTCCACATCTACACAGACAAGATCGTCAAGCGCTCGGAGGTCCCCGAGGCGTTCCGCCAGTGGTTCGGCGACGAGTTCTTCGGACCACACGCGGACAAGCAGAAACAGACAAGCCTCGGCTCCGGCTTCATCATCGACAAGGACGGCTACATCCTCACCAACCGCCATGTCGTCGACGGAGCCGACGCAATACGCGTGTCGCTGCCGAATCGGCACACGTACGACGCAAAGCTGATCGGCAAGGACGCGCGTACGGACGTGGCGCTGGTCAAGATCGAGCCCCGCGAGACGCTGACTCCGCTGCCGCTCGGCGATTCCGACAAGGCCGAAGCTGGCGAATGGGTGATGGCGATCGGCAGCCCCTTCGAGATGCACGGGACCGTCACGGTGGGCGTGGTCTCCTACAAGGGGCGTTCGATACGCCTGCAGGAGACCACTTCGCTCGAGATGATCCAGACGGACGCTGCGATCAATCCCGGCAACTCCGGTGGACCGCTCCTGAACACACGCGGCGAGGTGATCGGCATCAACACGCTCATCATGACCCAACCCATGAGCGCCCAATCGGCCGGCGTCGGCTTCGCGGTGCCGATCAACATCGCGCGCCAGATCCTGCCGCAGTTGAAACAGAAAGGATCCGTGACGCGTGGGTGGCTCGGGGTGTCGATCGGCGATCTGAATGAAGACCTGGCGACCAGCTTAGACCTGAAGGAGCTCAAGGGCGCCGTTGTCAACGAGGTCACAGCGGGCAGCCCGGCCGAGAAGGCTGGCCTCCAGGCCGAGGACGTGATCCTGGCGATCGACGGCAAGGAGCTGAGCGACAGCGCGGATCTGGTCGAGTACGTCGCCGCGCGAGCGCCGGGTACGACTGTGCATCTGCGACTCTGGCGATCCAAGGAAGAGAAGAACGTCGGCGTCACCCTCGGGACGTTCCCAGAAGAGAGCGCCGCCGCGTCTCCCGCGGAATCTCGGAAAGTCCGCCTCGGCATGACGCTGCGCGAGCTGAATTCGGCGTTGGCCGCCGAACTCGACTTGCCACGAGACACGCGCGGACTGGTGGTCGCGGAAGTCGAGCCCGGCGCGGCCGGCGATAAGGCAGGGCTCAGGCGCGGCGACGTGATTCTCGGGCTCAACGGGCAGGCCATGGAGACGCTCGCGCAGTTCGAGGCTGCGCTCGAGAAGGCACGCGCCAACCACATGGCCCGGCTGCGCTTGCGCCGCGGCAACACGGTTTTCTTGGCGGTGGTCAAACTAGAGTGACGAAACAAGCCGTTTTCGTCGAGGAGGGAGTCATGCGAAGAACGTCGAACCTGGCCAATCGTGAGCGCTACGAGCAGCTCCACGCCATGCTCGAGGAACGACGGCGCGACATCCAGGAGAAGCTGCGCTCCCTCAGAGAGACCTTGCCCGTGGAGGCGGCCGACGTGCGTGACACCGAGGAGCAGAGCGTCGACGATTTCATCCAGGACGTCGACTTCGCCTTGATGGAGATGAAGTCGGCAACTCTGCGGCGCATCGACGATGCGCTGCGACGGCTCGATGACGGCCACTACGGGCACTGCGACGAGTGCTCAGCGGAGATCTCCGCCAGCCGCCTCAAGGCCCTGCCCTTTGCGGAGCTCTGTCGAGATTGCCAAGACGCGCGCGAAACCGCGGAGAGCGAATCCCACGACGTTGCGCTGCGCGCCGCGCGTGCGCTCGACATCGGCACGAACTAGCGCGAAGCACAGCGACACAGGAATCCAGCATGGGTGACAAGCCAGAAGACCCCGTAACAACGAGTGGCAATACCGACCCGGCCGCGGGGCAGGTCCAAGAGCTGCCGCAGCAGCTCGCGATCCTGCCACTGCGCGACACGGTGCTCTTCCCGCAGAGCGTCCTACCCCTGGCTGTCGCACGCGAGACCTCGGTGGCCCTGGTCAACGAGGCCGTACGGGAGCATCGGCTCATCGGCGTCGTCACGCAGCGGGATCCAGCCGTCGAAGCGCCCAGCGAAGCCGATCTGCATGGCGTCGGCACCGTCACCAGCATCCTCAAGATGTTCAAGTTCCCCGACGGCTCGCTGCGTCTCGTCGTGCAGGGTGCGCACCGCTTCCGCCTGCTCGAGGTCATTCAGCATCGGCCGTATCTCGTCGCGCGCGTCGAGGTCCTCCACGCCGTAGCGCCCGCGCAGAAAGATGTAGAGCTCCGCGCCATGGCTCAGAGCAGCCAGGCCCTCTTCCAGCGCGTGGTGGAGCTCTCACCCACGCTCTCCGACGAGCTCACCGCGTTGGCCGCCAACATCCAAGAGCCGTCGCGCCTGGCCGACTTCATTGCGGGCAGCCTGCCGTCGCTGACGACCGCGCAGAAGCAGGAGTTGCTCGAGACCTTAGACGCCGCGGAGCGCCTCGATCGAGTGCAACGGCAGCTCGTGAAGGACCTGGAGGTGCTCGAGGTCGGCAACAAGATCCAAAGCCAGGTCAAGACGGAGCTGCAGAAGAACCAGCGTGAGTACTACCTGCGCGAGCAGATGAAGGCCATTCAACGCGAGCTGGGCGAGGGCGACGACCAGCAGCGCGAGATCGGCGAGCTACGCGAGAAGATCGAGAACGCCGGCATGCCGGACGAGGCCAAGCGCGAGGCCCTGCGCGAGCTGGACCGGCTTAGCCGCATGGCCCCTGCCGCGGCCGAGTACACCGTGGCGCGCACGTATCTCGACTGGGTCGTGGCGCTGCCTTGGGCCAAACGCACCGAGAGCGAGATAGACATCCGCCGGGCGCGCGAAGTCCTTGACAACGACCACTACGACCTGGAGAAGGTCAAAGACCGCATNNCTCGAGTACCTGGCCGTGCGCAAGCTAAAACCCGACATCAAGGGCCCGATCCTGTGCTTTGTCGGGCCGCCAGGGGTGGGCAAGACGAGTCTCGGCAAGTCCATTGCGGCCGCGCTCGGGCGCAAGTTTCATCGCATCAGCCTGGGCGGCATGCGCGACGAAGCCGAGATCCGCGGTCACCGCCGCACGTACATCGGGGCCCTGCCTGGCCAAATCATCCAGGGCCTGCGCCGCGCCGAGAGCAAGAACCCGGTCTTCATGCTCGACGNNCGGCGTTGCTCGAGGTCCTCGACCCCGAGCAGAACAACACCTTCAAGGACCACTACATCGATCTGCCGTTCGATCTCTCGCAGGTGCTGTTCATCACCACGGCCAACATCCTCGATACCATCCCGCCGGCACTGCGCGACCGCATGGAGGTGATCCGCCTCGCGGGCTACACCGAGGAAGAGAAGCTGCACATCGCGCGCCGACACATCATCCCGCGCCAGCTCGAAAACCACGGCATGTCCACCGAGGCCGTGGCCTTCGGCGACGACGCCCTGGTCAAGCTCGCCCGCGAGTACACGCGCGAGTCCGGGCTCAGAAACCTCGAGCGCGAGATCGCCAGCATCATCCGCAAGATCGCTCGCAAGCGTGCCGAAGGTGAGACCGAGAACGTGGCCATCACCCCGGCCAAGGTCGAGGAGCTGCTGGGCGCGCCCTACTTCATGCGAGACGACATGGAGCAGCGCACGCTGATATCCGGTGTGGCCCTGGGCCTCTCCTGGACCCCTGCGGGAGGCGAGGTGCTCTTCATCGAGGCCACACAGATGTGGGGCCAGAAGGGGCTGACCCTCACGGGCCAGCTCGGCGACGTNNGACGTCATGAAGGAGAGCGCCCAGGCCGCCCTCTCTTGGGTGCGCGCCAACGCGCGCAGACTGGGCATTGACGACTCGTTCTTCGAGCGCGTCGATCTGCACCTGCACGTTCCGGAAGGGGCGATACCCAAGGATGGGCCCTCCGCCGGCATCACGCTCGCCACAGCGCTGGTCTCGCTCTTGACCGGCCGCACAGTCCGGCCGCATGTGGCTATGACCGGCGAGATCACCCTCTCCGGCCGGGTCTTGCCCGTGGGCGGCATCAAGGAGAAGGTCCTAGCAGCCCACCGACTCGGCGTGACGGAGGTCATCCTCCCGGCGCGCAACGCGAAGGCCGTGAAGGAAGACATCGGCGAGAACGTGCGCAGCGCGGTCAAGATCCATCTTGTCAACACGATCGACGAGGTGCTGGCCCTGGCGCTCAGCCCTGCCGGAGCGCATGAGACGAACCAGCGGCCCGATCGCTGGCAGCCCCAGATGCACAACTAGGCGACGGCGCTCGCTCCCCGTTGACGGGACTGCGCTGCTCGTTCATCATCTCCGTCGTGCAATGCCAGCGCTGCTCGGCCACCGTCGCCGATGAGGCTGAAAACTGTGCATCCTGCGGATCGTCCCTGCGCCTGGCAATACTCGAGGTCGTCCGCGGCAACGCACCGGAGCGCCTGCACTTCCTCAAGCCCAGGTCCTATCTCATTGGCCGCGCCCGCTGCTGCGACCTGCACATCACCGAGCCCTCCGTCTCAAAGACCCACGCTCGGCTGACGCACGAGGGCGGCCGCTTCTACGTCGAAGACCAGGGCAGCCTGCACGGCGTGTTCGTCAATGCCAGCAAGACCGAGCGTGCAGAGCTCACGCCGGGGTGCCAGTTGCAGCTCGGCAACGTGACGCTGCGTTTCAGCCCGCTCGACAACGAGGGCTCGACAGGCGAGGTCGCCCTGTTCCCATGGGTCGAGCAGCAGCAGCTACTGCTGTCGCTGGTCCAAAGCCTCAACTCGACGCTGGTCCTGACCGAGGTCCTCGACCAGATCCTCGACGCCGTGCTGAGCATCACGCGCGCGGAACGCGGCTTTCTGCTGCTGGCCGCGGACCAGACCAGCGCAGCGGCCAGTGAATCGGTGGCGGGGCTGTGCGTGCGTGCCTGCCGCCGACGCGACGGCAGCTCCCTGGAGCCAAGCCTGGTCGGGCTCTCGCTGCCGCTGATACGGCGGGCGGTGGAGCGCGGGCAAACCGTCTCTGCGAGCGAGCCGCCCGGGGATGGGGACGGATCCCTTGTCACGGTGACGCTCACGGAACCGCGCTCAGCGGTCTGCATACCGCTGAGCTCCGCGCGCGGCAAAGATTGGGGAGGCGACGGGCGACGCGACATCCTAGGCGCGATCTACGTCGACAACTACTCGCTCCCCTTCGGAATCGAGATTCTGCGCGCCGCCGAGGCCCTGGCGCGGCACGCGGCCCTGGCCGTGGAGAACGCGTTGGTCTTCGCGCGCGAGCAGCAGACCATCGAGGAGCTGCGGCGCACGCAGCAGCAGCTGCTCCATTCCGAGAAGCTGGCCACGATCGGCATGATGGCCGCCGGCATCGCCCACGAGTTGAACACTCCCTTGACCTACATCTTGGGCAACATCGAGCTACTCACGCTGCGGGAGCTGCCTGAAGAGCAGCGCGGGTTGCTCGACTCCATCGAGAAGGGCGCCCTCCGGCTCAAGGCTCTTGCCCAGAACCTGCTGGCGTTCTCACGGCCCTCCAAGGAAGAACCGGTGGCCACCAGCGCGAACGACCTCATCGAGCGCAGCCTGGAGATGTGCCACTATCCGATCCTGAAGGGCGGCGTCCGCGTCGAGCGTCAGTTAAGCGAGGGCCTGCCGCTGCTGCGCGTCGTGCCGAGTGACATCGAGACGGCGCTCATCAACCTGATCATCAACGCCGTCCAGGTGATCCCCCGCGGCGGTACGCTGACGCTGCGCTCGCGGGCCCTCGACAACGGAATGATCGAGATCACCGTTGGGGACACAGGGCCGGGCATACCGGAGACGCTTCGCGCTCGGATCTTCGAGCCATTCGTGACGAGCAAACCCGAAGGCCAGGGCACGGGCCTCGGGCTCTCGACCACCTCGCTCATCATCGAGCGCCACGGCGGCAAGATCGACTTCACGACTCAGATCGGACGCGGCACTGAGTTCCGCGTCCTGCTGCCCGCGTCGGCCACGCCAGCTTTGGAGCGCGCGGCCGGANNCCGCGGTCTCGACCGCCGTCGCCACCACGATGGTCGCGGCGCGGCTCGTGCGGGCGATGCGCCTGGCCTGGGCTGTGAGCGTTCGCCGCAGGCGCACCCGCGCCCCCGCCGGCCGCATCGGGCGCGCCCTGCTGGGTCTCGTCGAGCAGGGCCTTGCGCGACAGGCGGATCTTCCCGGAGGGGTCGATCGACACGACTTTGACCAGCACTTGGTCGCCCTCCTTGACCTCCGAGCGCACGTCCTCGACGCGGTGATGGGCCATCTCGGAGACGTGCAGCAGGCCGTCGGTCCCGGGAATGATCTCGACGAACGCGCCGAATTCGACGACGCGCACGACCTTGCCCAGGTACGTCTTGTTCAGCTCCGGGGTCGCGGTCAGCTCCTCGATGATCGCCACCGCCTTGCGCGCGGCNNATCATCTTGCCGCCCGGCCCGATGATGTCGCGGATCTTGTCGACCGGGACGCGGATCGTCAGGATGCGCGGCGCGTAGACGCTGATGTCGGCGCGTGGCCCTGCCAGCGTCTCGGCCATGCGGTCGAGGATGTGCAGCCGGCCGACGCGTGCCTGCTCGAGGGCGGCCTTGAGGATCTCCGTTGTCAGCCCTGACACCTTGATGTCCATCTGCAGCGCCGTGATCCCCGCACGCGTGCCAGCGACTTTGAAGTCCATGTCGCCGTGGTGGTCTTCCTCGCCGGCGATGTCGG
>PMCG01000374.1 GCA_003155335.1 Acidobacteriota bacterium | reverse complement strand
ATCCTGCGCCGCTTCAAGCCTGACCGTCTCGAGCATCTCACCGCGCTCAACGCCCTGTACCGGCCTGGGCCGATGCAGATGATCGACGACTTCATCAAGCGGCGGCATGGGCAGACGCGTGTGACGTACGAGGTGCCGGCGCTCGAAGCGGTCCTTTCCGGCACCTACGGCGTGATGGTCTATCAGGAACAGGTCATGCGCATCGCCTCGTCCTTGGCCGGCTTCACGCTGGGCGAGGCCGACATTCTGCGCAAGGCCATGGGCAAGAAGAAGGCCGACGTCATGGCCGCCCAGATGGACAAGTTCGTGAAGGGCTGCGTGACGCGCGGGATCGCCGAGAAAAAGGCGCGCCGCATCTGGGACCAGATGGAGCAGTTCGCCGGCTATGGCTTCAATAAGTCGCACTCGGCGGCCTATGCCTTCCTGGCCTATCAGACCGCCTACCTCAAGGCGAACTTCCCGTTCTTCTTCATGGCGGCGCTGCTCACGTCCGAGCGCGCCAACACCGAGAGGATGGTCAGCTACATCGGCGAGTGCCGCGAGATGGGCATTCGCGTCCTGGCTCCGGACGTGAATGAGTCCGACATCTACTTCACCGTCGTGGGCGACGACATCCGCTTCGGGCTATCGGCCATAAAGAACGTCGGTGAAGGCGCCGTGGAGGCGGTGCTCGCGGCCCGCCGCGCCAGCGGGCCCTTCCGTTCGCTGAGCGATTTCTGCGAGCGCGTCGATCTGCGCGGCGTGAACAGGCGCGTGATCGAGGGCTTCGTCAAGAGCGGGTCCTTCGACTCTCTCTCGCTGCGGCGCGCGGCCCTGCTGGCCTCGATCGAGCGGGCTATGGACAGTGGCCAACGTCGCCAGCGCGACCGCGAGCAAGGCCAAGCCAGCCTGCTCGGGATGCTCGGCGCGAGTGCGGCCAGCGACATCGGACGCGGCCAGGAAGTGCTGCCCGATGCGCCGGACTGGAGCGAGGCGGAGCGCTTGGCGTTCGAGAAGGAATCGCTGGGGTTCTACATCACGGGCCACCCGCTCGAGCGAGTGCGAGACGAGCTTCGGCAATGGACGACAGCGACCGTCGGCGGGTTGGCCAGCCTTGAAGAGTCGCGCGAGGTGACGGTGGCCGGCCTGACTAGCGCGCTCAGACTGCTGAAGACGAAGAAGGGCGATCGCATGGCGACGTTCGTGCTGGAGGACCTGGAGGGCTCGATCGAGGTCCTGGTCTTCCCGGAGACCTACAACAAGGTGGCGACGCGCCTGGCGGACGACAAGGTCGTCGTGGTCAAGGGCAAGGCTGAGGCGGTGGACGAGGGAAAGCCGCGGCTCCTGGCGAGCGACGTGCTCTCGCTGGAGCAGATCAAAGTCAGCGACGCACGACAAATCACCGTGCGCGTCGAGCTGGCGCGCTGGGACCGCACCAAGGGCGAGCAGCTCCGGGATATACTCGGCGCGCGTCAGGGCGACTGTCCGGTCCTGATCGAGCTGACCCGGCCCGGCGGGCTGGCCGTCGCGGTGGCACCGAGCGCGTTGTATCGAGTGCGTCCGGACGCTGGGCTGAAGGGCGAGATCGAGGCGCTCTTCGGGCCGGGCAGCGTGGTCTTTTCCCGCGCGAACGGCGGGCGTTGAAGCGCATGGTTTGGCCGCGGACGCGCAGGTGCGGCGGCGCTCGGGACGCGAAGGAGTGGTGATGGCAGAGGCGGATTTCGAGGCTCCCATCCGGGAGCTGATCGGGCGCATCGACGATCTGGCGCGCTTTCCGGGCGACCCGGAGAAGGAGAAGGAAGTCCAGCGGCTGCGACGCGAACTGACCGCGTTACGCCGCGAGATCTACTCGCGACTGACGCCTTGGCAGAAGACGATGGTCGCGCGGCACCCGAACCGGCCCTACACGCTGGACTATGTCCAGGCCTTGTTCGCGGACTTCATCGAGATCCATGGCGACCGACGCTTCGCCGACGACCCAGCGCTGGTATGCGGCCTGGCGTCGTATCACGGACGGCCGGTGTGCGTGATCGGGCACCAGAAGGGGCGCGACACGAAGCAGAAGATCTACCGCAATTTCGGGATGCCCAAGCCGGAAGGCTATCGCAAGGCGCTGCGCGTGATGCAGCTCGCGGCCAAGTTCCAGCGGCCCATCATCTGCCTGATCGACACTCCCGGCGCCTATCCCGGCCTCGACGCCGAGGAACGCGGCCAAGCCGAGGCCATCGCCTACAACCTGCGCGAGATGTCGCGCCTGCGCACGCCGATCATCGTCAACGTGACCGGGGAAGGTGGCAGCGGCGGTGCGCTGGCCGTCGCCATCGGCGATCGCGTCAACATGCTCGAGCACGCGATCTATTCCGTCATCTCACCGGAGGGCTGTGCGTCGATCCTGTGGCGCGATGCGCGGCAGGCCGAGGCCTCGGCTACGGCCATGAAGATCACTGCCACGGACCTGAAGGCCTTTGGAGTGGTGGACGAGATCATCCCGGAGCCGCCTGGCGGGGCGCACGTCGACCACGAGACGACGTTCAGGAACGTAGACGCTGTGCTGCAGAAGCAGCTGGCCGAGCTCAGCGCACTGCGCGCGGATCAGCTCGCTGCGGGCCGCTATCGGAAGTTCCGCAACATGGGACGGCTGGGGCATGAGTTCGTGGAGGAGGATCTGCCCCCGCTCGCCGTCAACCCCGACAATGCCTGACTATCGTTTCGACGAGATCGAGACGCGCTGGCAAGCGCGCTGGACCGAGCACGGCGCCTTTGAGGTGACCGAGGACCCGCGACGGCCCAAGTTCTACTGCCTGGAGATGCTGCCTTACCCTTCGGGCGACATCCACGTCGGCCACGTNNGGCTGGGATGCGCTGGGGCTGCCTGCGGAGAACGCTGCCATCAAGCGCGGGATCCACCCGGAACAATGGACGCGCCAGAACATCGCAGGCATGAAGCTACAGCTGCAGCGGCTGGGTTTCAGCTATCCGTGGGATCGCGAGATCGCGACCTGCGACGCGAGCTACTACCGCTGGAACCAGTGGTTCTTCCTGCGGATGCTCGAGCGCGGGATCGCGTATCGCGCCAAGGCGCCGGTGAACTGGTGTCCGAACTGCGCGACCGTGCTGGCCAATGAGCAGGCGCAGGGCGGGGAGTGCTGGCGCTGTCACAGCGCCGTCGAGGAGCGCGAGCTCGACCAGTGGTTTCTCCGGATCACTGCCTACCAGGACGCGCTGCTCGACGACATGCGCGGGCTCTCGGCGTGGCCCGAGCGGGTCCTGACGCAACAGGTGAACTGGATCGGCCGCTCGCCCGGCGCCGAGGTCGACTTTGCTGTGGACGGCGCGGAGGCCATTCGCGTCTTCACCACGCGCATCGACACCATCTATGGCGCGACGTTCATGGTGTTGGCGCCGGAGCATCCGCGGGTTGACGCGCTGATCGACGGCACAAAGGACGCGGCCCAGGCCCGCGAGGCGCTGGCACGCCTGCGCGCTCAGGACCGGCGCGCGCGGCAAGCTGCGCAAATTGAAAAGGAAGGCGTGTTCACCGGACGCTACGCGCTGAACCCCTTCAGCGGCGAGCGCATACCCATTTGGGTCGGCAACTTCGTGTTAATGGGCTACGGCACTGGCGCCATCATGTCGGTCCCGGCTCACGACCAGCGGGACTTCGAGTTCGCGAAGAAGTACGGCTTGGCGATTCGTGTCGTCATTCAGCCCGAAGGTGGGCAGCTCGACGGCGCGACGTTGACGGCGGCCTATGAAGGCCCCGGACGCACGGCGAACACGGGCCAGTTCTCCGGCCTGCCTTCCGACGAAGCCATCGCGCGCATGGCCGCGCACGCCGAAGCGCAAGGCTTCGGAAAGGCGACGGTCACCTACCGACTCAAGGACTGGCTCATCAGCCGCCAGCGCTACTGGGGNNTGGGGCACGCCGATCCCGGTGGTCTACTGCGAGAAGGACGGGGTCGTGCCAGTGCCGGACGATCAGCTTCCCATCGTGCTGCCTCCAGACGCTCCGTTCACAGGGGAAGGAGGCAACCCGCTGGAGAAGGTCCGCGCCTTTGTCGAGGCCCAATGCCCGCGCTGCGGAGGTCCGGCACGGCGCGAGACGGACACGATGGACAC
>PMCG01000250.1:6487-7564 GCA_003155335.1 Acidobacteriota bacterium | reverse complement strand
CAGAAGGGCAAGGGCCCGTTCCAGACACTCTTGCCCTCGACCGGAAGCTACGTGCTGCGGCCCGGCCTGGACGGCTATCCGACAGCAAGCGGCAATACCGTTTTCGAGGCCCGCAACGCCGACACGGCCACGCCGCGCGAGACCGCGGTGACGGTAACGGCAAAGGCCACGCCGACGATCAGCCTGGCAGGAGCGAGCTCCTGCTATCCCGTGAAGGCCGGCAACGCAGGCTGCAATGTGCCAGTCACAGCCACGGCCACCAACTACAGTTCGATCGCCTGGAGCGGATGCTGCGCCGGGTCCTCAGGCACGACCGGGAACTGCCATGTACCGGACCTGAACGCCTATACGTGTACGGCGAGCGCGACCGGCGCCGGGGGCTCTGCCCAGGCCGACAAGCAAGTCACCGGCACCAATGCGGCACCCGTCATCTCAGGCTGGGATACGAACTGGCACAACCCGCCTTGCGACGCCGACCTAAATTTTGAGTTCACCATCACTGACGAGGAAGGCGTGGCCTCGTGTCCGACTGTCGAGGTCGTCGGAGCCTGCAGCTACGTGAACATCGCGTGCCCTGTGCCCGGATACTCG
The DNA here is from genome assembly GCA_003155335.1 of Acidobacteriota bacterium. Taxonomy (GTDB): domain Bacteria; phylum Acidobacteriota; class Vicinamibacteria; order Fen-336; family Fen-336; genus FEN-336. The sequence goes on along the minus strand of PMCG01000250.1, from coordinate 6,973 downwards.
AAAGCGGTCTTCTTGTACGTCCACACGTGGGCGCCTCCTCAGCCCCAAAGCTGGTTGTGCTACGGCGGCCTGGTGGTGCGCGACGCCTGGGGCGTAAACTCGGCGAAGTTCACACCCGCCTTTTCGGTGCCGGCTTGCCCGTAGCGGCCTACTGAGAACATCGAGGGGCTGCTTCTTCGTGCGTCATTCGCGGTGGGGCGTGCGAGACGGCATGCGACAGAGTCTCGTCGTGAGAGTCAGATGGTTCGCAAGCTCGACTCCATACGGGAGTTATTGGCCGTTCTCTTCATCGGCGGCGCCCTGTGCGTGGTGATCTACAACGAAGTCAAGGTCATCGTTCCCCAGAGCGGAGGCACCCAGCTGTACCCGTTCTGCGCGAATGCGACGGCCCGGCGCGATGACGACGGCGCGCGACCACACGTGGCCTGAAGGACCGACGACCACACCCACGGGCAACCGCCGGGGCTGAGGCCGACGCTGCGCATG
>PMCG01000250.1:2065-6478 GCA_003155335.1 Acidobacteriota bacterium | reverse complement strand
CCATCTCTGAACGTCGAAAGGACCGCGATGGCCAAACGCATCCTCATCGTCGACGACCACCCCCCGACCTTGGCGCTGATCCGCGCCGTCCTGGAAGCCGAGAAGTACCAGGATCTTTCGATCCGCGAAGCCGGCACAGGCACGGACGCGCTCAAGACCTTTGACCGGGCCGGCCCGTTCGATCTGGTGCTGCTCGATGTCGGGTTGCCCGATCTCGACGGCTTCACCGTGTGTCGCGCTCTGCGCAAGGTGGATGCGCACGTGCCGATCGTCTTCATCACGGCCAAGGGCGAGTTGAAGGACTTCGCCACGGGCCGCGAAGCCGGCGGCGACTCGTATCTGGTGAAGCCCATCAGCCGCGCGGCGCTGCGCAACACGGTCAATCTCTTTCTCAACGTCCAGCGTGCTGCCGAACAGACGGCCAAAGGGAGCTAGCGCGTGATCCTCGGGCGCACGGCTCCGGCGGCGCAGGTCGTCGTCCTGCACTCGAATCCTGGCCGGGCCGAGGCGATCGCGCGCGTCCTGCGCCCCTCAGGGCATCGCGTCACGACGCTCACCCCGAGTGCGGGCCTGGTCTCCGCGGTTGTCGCTGCGCTGCCCGATCTCGTCATCGGCTCGCTCTCCGTGCGCGAACCGCCGCTGGGCTCGATCGTGCGCGCCGTGCGCCAGGCCCTCGGGTCCGAGCTGCCGGTGATCGTGCTCGTGGCACGCGAAGACCAACATTGGCTCGTCGGCGACGACCCGGAGGCCATGGTCGACGCGGACGATCTCATCCACGAGCCGGTCGACGCAGGGGAGCTGAACCTGCGCGTGGGCGGGCTGCTGCGCAGCCAGGCCGAACGGCGGCGCCTCGAACGCAAGGTCCAGGAGTTGCTCGGCCTCTACAAAGTCTCGTGGACCTTTTCGATCGCCGGCGGCGTCGAGGCGCTGTGCGCGCGCCTGACGCGCGACTGTGCAGACCTCTTCGCCGCCTCCAAAGGCGTCGTCCTGCTGTACGACGCCGAGCGCCGACAGATGGAGGCCCAGGCNNTCGCGGACCTGGGCGTGAGCGCGCTCATGATCGCCCCGATGCTGCTGGGCAGCCGCTTGCTGGGCCTACTGGCGGTGTGCGACCGCCAGGGCGGCGCTCCGTTCGGCGAGGACGACCTCAATCTGCTGCAAGCCGTGGCCGGCCAGGCCGCGGTGGCCCTGCAGAACATGCTGCTGCACGAGGAGCTCAAGCGCGCCAACGCGCGCCTGCAGGAATTCGACCGGCTGAAGAGCGAGTTCGTGGCCATGGTGGCCCACGACTTTCGCAAGCCGCTGATGGCCATCCGGGGCTTTGCCGAACTGGTGCTCGAGGACGCCGCGCTGCCGTCCGAGACGCGCCAAGAGTACATGCGCACCGTGATCAGCGAGACCGACGCGCTGGCAGCCTTGGCCAACGACACGCTTCTGATCACGCGCATCGAGACCGGCGAGTTCTCGTTCGACTGGAGCGAGATCGATCTTGGCCCCTTCATCTTGAATGCGATCCCGCTGGGTCTGTCGGAGCACTCGGTGCTGATGGACGTGCCAGCCCAGTTCCCGCGCATCACGGCCGATGCCGATCGCCTGCGACAGGTACTGAGCAATCTGATCGGTAACGCCATCAAATACTCGCCCCAGGGCGGCACGATCGTCGTGCGCTGCCGCGGCCGCGGCGACGAGCACGTCACGATCGAGGTCGTGGACCACGGCATCGGCATTCCGGCCGATCAGATCGGCAGCCTGTTTCAGAAGTTCCAGCGCGTGCGCACGCCGGAGCATCTGCGCATCTCAGGCACCGGCCTCGGGCTCTACATCTGCCGNNGGCCTCGTGCTGCCACGCGACGCCAAAGCGCGGAAGGCTGCGGCGACTCTGGCCCCAGACAGCGCTGGCGCCGGTCAGTGAGCGCGGCGTTGTCTACCAGCCGACCGGCTGGCCCTGGTTCTGCTCGTCCAGCCACTTCTTGAGCGGCGCGAAGTAGTCCAGGATGGCGGTCGCGTCGATCTGCCGCTCGCCGGTGAGTGCATCGAGCGCGTCCGGCCACGGACGACTCAGGCCCATGGCCATCATCGCTTGCAGCCGACGTCCGGCCTGCTTGCTGCCGTAGATCGACTGCCGGTGGAGCGGCCCGCTCTGCCCAGCCGCGCGACAGAGCGCGCGGTGGAACTGGAATTGGAGGATGCGCGCCAGGAAGTAGCGCGTGTACGGAACGCTGGCTGCGACGTGGTACTTGGCGCCTGGATCAAAGTCGGTCTCGCTGCGCGCGACCCCCGGTGCAATGCCCTGGTACTTCTCGCGCAGTTTCCACCACTCGGCGTTGTATTGCGCGGGTGTGATCTCGCCCGANNAAGACCTTCCACCTCCATTGGTCGACGACCAGGCCGAACGGCAGGAACGCGATCTTGTCCAGCGCCTGCTGGAGCAGAAGGCCGATGTCCTGCGAGGGATCCGGCTCGCTGTCGATCAACCCGAGTTGCTTCAAATACGCCGGCGTGACCGACAGCGCCAGCGTGTCGCCCAGCGCCTCGTGGAAGCCGTCGTTGGCGCTGTCTTGGAAGATGAACGAAAGGGGCTTGTAGGCGCGCTGGTAGTAGTTGTGGCCCAGCTCGTGGTGGATCGTGCGGAAGTCCTCGTCGGTGGGCTCGATGCACATCTTGATGCGCAGATCGTCCGCGAAATCAATGTCCCAGGCGCTGGCATGACAGACGACCTCGCGATCGCGCGGCTTTGTGAAGAGCGACCGGTCCCAGAACGTCTGCGGCAACGGATCGAGCCCGAGCGAGAGGAAGAAGCGCTCGCCAAAGCGGACCATCTCGCGCGCATCCACGCCCTTGGCCACAAGACGCGGCGTCACGTCGAGGCTGGGGCCCTGCCCCTTCGGCGCTACGAGCGGATAGACGTTGCCCCATTCCTGGGCCCAGATATTGCCGAGCAGGTGCGCCGGGATCGGGCCGCTGGCAGGCACGACGTCTGGGCCGTAGGTCGCGCGCAGGCGGCTGCGAACGTAGGCGTGCAACGCCAGGTAGAGCGGTCGCACTTGCTCCCACAGGCGATCCACCTCGCGCGCGAACGCGTCTGGCGGCATCTCGTACTTGGAACGCCAGAGCACGCCCGTGTCGGCATAGCCGAGGTCGTGCGCCCCGACGTTCGCCAGCGCCGTGTAGCGCTCGTAGTCTTTGCGCATCTTCGAGCCCACGGCATGCCAACCCCGCCAGGCGTCGAGCAGCAGTTTCGGATCCCGGCTCTCGCGCATCAGGCGCGTGACAGCCGTGATGTCGAGGCACTCCTCCGGGCCGTTCGGAGCCGGCCGACACCACTTGCCCTGACCGTACGCGCCCTCCATGCGCGCCATGAGTTGCGTCAGCTCCTCGCGCCGGGCCGCGTCCGCCGGCGGCAGGATGCTCACAGGCAGCGCCAGGCGCAGCAGCTTCAGCTTGCGCCGCAGCTCCGGCGACACGGCCACGCCGTCGAAACGCGCGGCCTCGCGCGCCACCTCTGTTGTCGCTGCCATCAGGCGGTCATTGGCAACGGCGGACAGCAGCTCCGTGTCATCCGTGATGAAGTTGTCCTTCACCCAGTCTGCGCGGCCGAACTCGACGGAGAGCTTCAGCAGCCGCTCCTCAGCCGAGGCGACGAAGCGCTCGGCTTGCGCCGCAGTGGCCGCAGCCATCGCCCGGTCACATGTCAGGAATGCGCCTGCCAGGATGATCGAGGACGCCAGGGTCATGGTCCGGAGTCGCATGCTCACCCCCCGAGATTGCCCCGCTCGCAGCGCGATGCCGCTTCGAGCAGGCTACGCTGCCAATGCGCCTCGGTCAACGCGACCCCTAGCGCGCGGGACACGCGGCGCGCGCGAGTGCTACCATCGATTCGATGCCCAAGATCGAGACCTTTCCCAACCGCCATCCGGACCGCGACTACGACATCGAGATCACCTGTCCGGAGTTCACTTCGCTCTGCCCAAAGACAGGCCAGCCCGACTTTGCCACGCTCCGCATCCACTACGTGCCGGACCGGCTGTGCCTCGAGCTGAAGAGCCTCAAGCTCTACCTGTTCGCCTATCGAAATCAAGGCATCTTCTACGAGCACGTCACGAACAAGATGCTCGACGACCTCGTTGCGGCAGTGAAGCCGCGGCGCATGACAGTCGAGGGCAGCTTCAGCGTCCGCGGTGGCATCTCCACCGTCGTGCGCGCCGCCTACGAAGCGCGGCGGCCGCGCAAGCGCTGACAGGCACGGAGGCAGTCGATGGGACTGCTGACGCTACTCGCCCGGCGGTTCGTGGCCGGAGAGACCCCGGACGACGCCATCGCCGTCGGACAGCGCCTGGCAAGCGACGGCATCCGGGCCACCTTCGACCTGCTCGGCGAGCACGTGCACGACGAGAAGACCGCGCGCTCCTCGGC
>PMCG01000250.1:0-2012 GCA_003155335.1 Acidobacteriota bacterium | reverse complement strand
GCGACTTCGACAACGTCGGCTGCGTCTTGCAGGCGCAACTGCGCCGCACGGAAACCGACGTGGCCGAGGCCATTGCCCACGGCGATCGCGTGCGCCTGTGCAAGGGCGCTTACCGCGAGCCGGCAGCGATCGCGTGGACCCGCATGGATGAGGTCCGCGCCAGCTTCCGGCGCTGCGCGCAGCGGCTGCTCGCAGGAGGCGTGGCCCCGGCGATCGCGACCCACGACGAAAGCCTGATCCGCCACGCGCTCGACACGGCACGCGAGCTGGACGTCAGCCCGGAGCGCTTCGAGCTGCAGATGCTGCTGGGCCTGCGCCCGCGGCGCTGGCGCGAGCTGGTGGCAGCCGGCTATCGCGTGCGCATCTACGTCCCGTTCGGCACGCACTGGCTGCCCTACTTTCTGCGTCGCCTGCGCGAACGCAAGGAAAACGCCCTGTTCGTCCTGCGGCACGTGCTGCGGGGCTAGGTATAGTGTCTTTGCGACTCCACGGAGGAAGACCATGAGAGCGGCTGTCGTCACTGCGCTGCTAGTGCTCGTTGCCCCATCTCGTGGGCCTCTGGCTGCCGAGGCGCCCCCGGCGTTCCCGAGCAGCATCGAGATCGTCTTGGCTGACGTCAGCGTCGTCGACTCGGCCGGCCGGCCGGTCGGCGATCTGAGCGCATCCGACTTCGCGCTCACCGTCGAAGGGCGGCCGCGCCGTATCGTCTCGAGCGAGTTCCTCGCTGGCGCGGACGAGGCGGTGACGCCGCCGCAGTCGGAGTACTACGCGACCAACGAGCACGTCCGGGCCGGACAGGTCGTCATCCTGATCGTCGACACCGTGAACATCCCGCCCGGCCAAGGCCGCGCAGCGATCAAAGCGGCACAGCACCTGCTCGATCGGCTGAGTCCGCTAGACCAAGTCGGGCTGTTGACGACGGCTAGGGGCGGACCACGAGTCGAGCTGACGACTGACCGCGCCCGGGTGCGTCAGGCACTCGAGCGCGTGGTCGGCCGCGGCGCGCCAGTCGACAAGGACACCGAGGACGAGCAGACGCTCACCCTTCCGCTGAACACGCTCCAAGCCACGTTCGACGTCCTCAAGGACATCGAGGGGCGCAAGACCGTCGTGCTGGTGACGCCGGGCTTCGCCAGGCCAGACTATGAGCCAGGCGTGTTCCGCCGACTCGGCGCAGCCGCTGCGAGCGCGCGCTGCGCGCTCTTTTGCGTCCACGTCGGTCTGACCGATTCCAACATGGCGCCCGAGACGCCAGCCATCATCGCGCCTGCGGGCCGCGACGGTGCCTCGGTCGCGGACACATCAGACGCCGCGGACGTCTCGAGCCCGTCGTGGCTGGCGCTCACTGAGCTTGTGCAGGAGGCGGGCGGCGCAGTCCTCTTCGGTTGGCCGGAACAGGCCTTTGAGCGCATCGCGCGCGAGATCTCCGGCCTCTACCTCCTTGGCTTCGAGCCTGAGGCACAAGATCGCGACGGCAAGAGACACGATATCAAGGTGGCCGTGGCGCGAGCCGGGGTGAGCGTGCGCGCGCAGCGTTCGGTTCACATCCCGTCGGCCACAGAACCCAAGTCGGCAGACGAAGCGCTGTCCTCGAGCCTTCGCGCGCCCCAGCTCGCGACCGCGCTGCCGCTGCGCGTCGCGACTCACGCGCTCGCCGCGTCTGCCGGCGAGGTGAAGGTCCTCATCAGCACGGAGGTCAGACCAGGCGCATTTTCGTCCGGACTGCGCATCGCCTACCTGTTGGTCGATGCCAAAGGCAAAGTGGTGGCCAGCGGCGAGCAGAGCCCAAAGGCGCAAGTACCAGCCGACTGGACCGGCCCGTTCACGACAGCGCTGACCGTGAAGCCCGGGCAATACACGCTCAAGGTGGCGGCGCGCGATGCTGCCGGCCGCCTCGGGCGAGTCGACGCGGCCGTGAAGGCCATACTGCCGCGCACCGCCGACCCAGGTGTCGAGACGAGCGACCTGCTGCTCGGGCTGCCTCCTTCGGCCGGCGTGCCTTTCCGGCCAGG
>PMCG01000362.1 GCA_003155335.1 Acidobacteriota bacterium | reverse complement strand
GTCAGGACCACGGCAGCCCCCGGGACGACGGCGCCACTGGGGTCCGTGACGCTCCCGCGCAGGCTCCCCGCCGTCTGGGCAAACACGGGCACCGCAGTCGAGACGATCAGCCACGCTAGCGCGACCCGCATCGGCAACCTCATGGGATTCACACTCCCTCTCTCTGCGATAGCGTTCGCTGCCCCTGATACCTTCGACCGCCGGACAAGGATACGCCCACGCCGCGGTCAGCGCGGGATCGAGCGCGTCACGCAGGCGAGAGGCAAGGCCCCGCCGGCCAGCCCGGAGGCAGAGTCGTTCAACTGCTCGATCTCGGACGCGACCCCGTTCTCCTTCTCGCGTCCGCGCGAGGAGGCGCTCGCCACCCGCAATACCTCGGGGTGAGGCGAGTGCTACGCTTGTTGCTTCAGCTCTTTCACTCCCTTTCGGAGTATAATCGTGGCCGGAGACGACATGAGAGCGCCCATTACCACGCACGCCGCGCTGCTCCTGGCCTTGCGCCAGGGGGCCGGCTATGGCCTTGAGCTCATCCGCCGAGTCGAGAGGATCTCCGCGGGACGCGTTCATCTTGCCGAGGCGCGCGTCTACTCGGCCCTCGCGGATCTGAAGCGACAGGACCTGGTCGCCATTTCACACGTCGCCCCAGGCGGCCGGCGCGGGGCAAGATCTAGGACGTACTACGACCTCACTCTGCGCGGCGTCGAGACATCGACGATCGAGCGCACCACGCTGAGCGCGCTTGCGGCGCCTGCGCCGAGCTCGCCTACCGCTCGCGAGGTGCGTCTGATGGCTGAGCGAATGGCGCAGGCCGGGAAGATCTCTGAGCTCGCACGCGATCTCCGCGCAGCGATGCCCTCGCGATCGTGACCATGGCCACCAAGAGCTTCGCATCGGCCGCTGCTCAGCTTCAGGAGATTCTTGGTCCAGACTGCGCGATTGTCGGAGGTCTGGCTGTCAACGCCTATGGCTATGTCCGTGCGACGCGGGACATCGACATCGTCGTCAGGATGCCTCTCGACCGCGCCCAGAGCCTGCTCGAAGCGCGCGGGATTCGCGTCACGCGGCTCAAGGGCGACCCGCTCGAAGGGGGCTTCTCCTGCCTCAAGGGCGTGATCGCTGGCCGCTCGGGGCGCGGGAAGACCGAGCCCGTTCTTTTCGACATCCTTCCTGAGCTGGTGCCCGTGCAGCCGGAACGGTTGGTGAGCGTTGCTCTCGGCGGACATACGCTACGGATCGTCGACATCGAGACGCTCATCCGACTGAAGCTGCGGGCGGGCGGACCGAAAGACCTCTACGACATCGGCATCCTGGGAAACCTCAATCCAGCAGCCAGACAAGCGGCGCTCGAACACTGCGCGCACAAGCCACACCTGCTCGCGCGCGTGAGGAGTTATCTCGACGATCCTCGCGTCGCATCCGACGCGGCCGAGATGCGACAGGGCGAGCGTCTGCTAAGGACATTCGCCAAGCGACGTCCGTCGTCGGCTTCGCGAGGTCGCAAGCGCTGACGCCCGACCACCCGGCATCGCAGGGGCGGTTCATGAATCGCACTTACAGTGGCACCGACGCCGAACCGAACCGACCAAGGCCCACCGAGGGTAAGATAGCGGCGAACAGGAGCAGAGTGGAACATGACAGCTAGAATGAGAGGCGCGGCCCAAACGCTGCTGCTTGTCGTCATGGCCCTGGGACTCGCGAGCGTCTCGATCGCGGAAGATCGCCGAGTCGTCATCACGACGAAGAAGGGCGACATGGTCGAGGGGTTCTTTCGCGGCGCCACCGAGGAGAAGCTCAGCGTCGAGGTGGCGGGCCAGCCCCTGCTCCTCCCCATCGATGGCATTCGCTCCATCACGTTCGCAGGAGGCGTCGGTCCAGAAGGCGCTCCTGCGATCACCGATCTCGCGGGTGTGGAAGAGAGCCTTCGTCCCTTTCACGCTGCGCTGGAGATCGGGATGCTCCGCTCAGAGTACGCCGAGAGGCTCCAGCAAGTGCTTCCGCCGATCGTTGGGTTTCTCAAGACCCGCAAGCCCTACTGGTACCCTGACGCTCAGTTGGCCCTGAACGCGGCGCTCGAGGCGTACAAGAGCCCGCTGGCCAGCATCTATGGCTGGTCGTCTGCCAGCAGCGATTGGCAGAAGGCCAGGGCTTGCCTGCGCTATGCCGAGGACGTCGTCCGGACCGATCCGCCAGATCACCGGGAGGATCCCAGGGAGAAACCGTTGGCGCTCGGCGTCGAGACCGCGGGCCGCATCGGTTTCGGTGACGCGGCCGGACCGGAGTTCCTCGGTTCCCCGACCCTGGCGGACGTCTACCGCATCTCAATCGCGCGAGCCGGGGAGATTCTCATCACCGCCGAAGGAACCCCATGCTCTCTCAACGAGGAGCTCCGTGACAGCGCCGACAAGGAACTCAGCACGACACACGCCCCGGGCGGATGGGCGGCAAAGGTGAAGCCAGGCACCTACCGTCTCGTCGTGTTCTGCGCCGACGGGGGCGTGGGGACATACAAGCTGCGGACCGCAGTGGCGCCATAGACGGTCCCGCACTACCGCGGTGCGAAGCGGCAGAAGGAGCCGAAGCCAAGGAGGCTCGATGATGAAGCGATGGGGCTGCATGCTGAGCCTGGCTCTGGTCACGGCAGCGGTGAGCGGCTGTGGTGCAGCCGAGTTCGCGCCGACACCCACCCCCTCGCCGACGCCTACCCCCGCGCTGGCGACGGTCTGGCCCGCGCGCGGCTGGGCCGCTGTCTCGTTGACGTACGACGACGGCGTCCCGACAGACTTCTCCGTCGTGGGGCCCGCGCTCAGGCGTCACCGATTGAACGGCACGTTCTTCGCGGGCGGGGACAGCCTCACGTCCCTTGACCACGCGCCGCACTGGCGCGACCTGATCAACGATGGCAACGAGATCGGCTCTCACACCATGCACCACCCCTGCGAGCGCGCGCAGTCGTGGGTGCCTCCTGGTTTCGCGTCCGAAGACTACACGCTCGAACGCATGCAGCAGGAGCTGCAGGAGAGCATCGGTCTCATTCGCGGCCTCGACTATCAGGGCGCGACGCTTTCATTTGCCTATCCCTGTGGCATCCGCTGGGTCGGTGAGCAGCACGTCAGCTATGTCCCGCTGGTGGACGCGCTGTTCGTGGCCGGGCGAACTTGCGAGTGGGGCGTGGCCGATCCGGCCGCCGTGAGCCTGGCCGAGACGCCGAGTTTCGGGGTCCAGGACGTGTCGGGCGGCGACCTCATCGCCCATGTGCACGAGGCCGAAGCCTCGGGCGGCTGGACCGTGCTGCAGTTCCACGGCGTGGGCGGCGACTACATCACGGTGAGCGCAGAGGCCCACGAGGCGCTGCTCGCCTATCTCGATAGCCACCGGACATCCGTCTGGACCGCGCCCTTCGGCACAGTGGCCGCCCGGCTCCGCACCGTCCGCGCTGGGCGCTGAAGTAAGCGCCAGAGAGGCGCGTTATCACAGCGCAAGAGCAGGTCCACACGCGGCGTCGCAGCGTTACGCGGTTCCCAGCCTGACCTGCACCTGGTGCACGCCGCCGTCCGCGAGGAGAGGGATGGCACGCGCGTCGACCAAGGCGCCGTCCAACCGAGCTTCGGCCACTCCGCGGCAGCGACGTTCAGGGTTTGAGACCGCGATTTCATAGCGTGTCTGTCCGAGGCGCCAGACGATCCCGTACTCCGGCCACGACGCGGGCACGCACGGATCGATCTCGAATGCCGAACCGTGACGCCGGAGACCCAGAATGCTCTCGATCCCAGCCCGGTACATCCAGCCCGCGGAGCCCGTATACCAGGTCCAGCCGNNGGGTTGAGCATGTGGAACAGCTCGACTGCCTCGTCGCCACTCCCCAGCTTGGCCATGGCCATCACGACCCACAGCGCGGCATGCGTGTACTGACCGCCGTTCTCGCGCACACCAGGGGGATAGCCCTTGATGTAGCCGGGATCCTGCGTCGACTGGTCGAAAGGCGGCGCAAGCAGAAGCAGCACCTGCTGTCCTCGCCGCACCAGGTGCGTGCGCACGGAGTCGATGGCGCGTTCTGCGCGCCGCGTGGGAACCGCGCCGGAGAGCACGGCCCAGGACTGCGCGATGGAATCGATCTGGCATTCGGTGTTTTGCGCGGAGCCGAGTGGCATGCCGTCGTCGTCGTAGCCTCGCCGGTACCACTCGCCGTCCCACGTCAGCTCGAGCATCGTCGCCAGGCGCGCGGCTTCGGTGCGAAAGCGCGCGGCATGAGCCGAATCCCCGCGCAGCTCGCACAATGGAGCAAACTCACTCAGGATGCTGTGAAGAAAGAAGCCTAGCCAGGTGCTCTCCCCGCGTCCTTTGCGCCCCACGCGGTTCATCGCGTCGTTCCAGTCTCCGCTGCCCATGAGTGGCAGGCCGTGCGCGCCGGACGTCAGGCCCCGGTCGATCGCGCGGAGGCAATGCTCGAAGAGCGAGGCCTCCTCGGCCGTGACGCGAGGCTGACCGTACGCCTCCTCCTCGTCGGGTGCAAGAAGCGGCGCTTCGAGGAAGGGCATGCGCGCATCCAGGACATCCGCATCTCCTGTGGAGCGGACGTATTGCGCGACGACGTATGGAAGCCAGAGCAGATCGTCTGAGCAGCGAGTGCGCGTGCCACGGCCGCTCGACTCATGCCACCAGTGCTGGACGTCGCCCTCGCGAAACTGCCGTCGCGCCGCACGCAGCAGATGCTCCCGAGCAAGATCCGGCCGCGCCAGCGTGAGAGCCATCACGTCTTGAAGCTGGTCGCGGAAACCGAACGCGCCGCCTGGTTGAGAGTAGGCCGAGCGCGCCCACAGCCGGCAGCTCACGTCCTGGTAAAGGAGCCAACCGTTCATCAGCAGATCGAAGGAGTCGTCGGGAGTGCGAACCTGAACCGCGCCCAGCGTCTCATCCCAGCTCTGGCGCACGGCATCCAGGCTGGCCTCGGCAGCGACGACGTTTCCGTGGCGGGCCACCAGCTCATGCGCCTGGTCTACGTCCTGGGCCTGGCCCAGCAGGAACACGAGGCGGCGTCGCTCTCCAGGCGCCAGGGTGAAGGCGACGTGGAGCGCGGCGCAGGGATCGAGCCCTGCGCCGAAGCGGCCCGAGAGCGACCTGCGCCCGAGCGCCGCTGGTCGCGCCAGAGAACCGTTGCGACCGAGAAACGACAGGCGGTCTCCCGTCGCCGAGCGAAGCGGCTCGCTGGCATGCGCAAAGGCGATGCGGTCCGCGAACTCTCGGTTGTACGGGTTTGTTGCCAGGACTGCGCCAGTGGCNNGTGATCGTGAGCAGGGAGAGCTTGACCGGATCTTTCGCGTCAACGAAGACATCGAGGTCATGGCAGATACCGTGTGCCACACGGGCGAAGTGCGTCAGTCCCGGGGAGTGCCGTGTCACGCAGCGGCCGCTCGCGGGCGTGCGCGGCATCGGGCCCGGTGTCGGCGACCATGTTGCGCCGGTCTCGTCGTCACGCAGGAACAAGGCTTCGGCGGTCGGATCAGTGACGGGATCGTTCGCAAAGGGCGTGAGGCGATTCTCGCGGCTGTTCTGCGACCAGGTGTAGGCCGACCCGGAGGCGGTGACGACCGTGCCAAAGGCCGGGCCGGCGATGACATTGGCCCAGGGCTGCGGCGTTTCCCGATCACCCTCCAAGACAATGGCGTAGCCTCGTCCACTCTCGGCAAAGCCCCCGAGGCCATTGGGCAGGGTGAGGAGCGGCGCNNTCCGCGTAGGGCCGGTCGAGCTGGTGCACCAGCTCGCCCCGGTCGCCGCTGAGAACAGCGCGCGCCACGGCCGAAAGCAGAAGGCGCTCGGCATCGGGCATGCGATCGCCCCGCAGGAGGTACGCGCCCCCCGGCCGATGCTTCCACGTCCTCCAGGGGCCATTGTCGAGGAGCGCCGCGAGCTGGGCATGGATCTCGTCGAAGTAGCCGACCGGGTGCTCATT
>PMCG01000002.1 GCA_003155335.1 Acidobacteriota bacterium | reverse complement strand
GCCGCCGCGCTCGACGCGTTCGGGATCGACCCACGGGGCCTCGTGTGCCTCGACGTGGGCGCCTCGACAGGTGGCTTTACGGATGTCCTGCTGCGCCGCGGTGCGACGCGCGTCTATGCTCTCGACGTGGGCCATGGCCAGCTCGCCGACTCGTTGCGCAACGATCCACGGGTCGTGTCGATGGAGCGCACCCATGCCGCGCGGCTCGAGCCCGGCGCGACTCAGCACGTGAGCCTGCCCGAACAGCCCAGCCTGGCCGTCGTCGACGTGTCGTTCATCTCGCTCACGCGCGTCCTGCCTGGCGTCAAAGCCGCGCTGGCGGACCATGGCGAGGTCGTGCCGCTCGTCAAGCCTCAGTTCGAGGCTGATCCGACGAACGCGCCCAAGGGCGTCGTCCGTGACGAAGCGGTGCGCCGGGCCGAGCTCGAGCGCATTACCCAGTTTGCGCGTCAGATTGGCTTCGACGTTCGTGGCCAGCTCGAGTCGCCCCTGCGCGGCCCGGCCGGCAATGTCGAGTACCTGCTCCACCTGGCCCTGGCATAGGCGACGCATATGAAACGCTTCGGCCTCGCCTTCAACCCGACCAAGCCCGCGGCGATCGAGCTCGCCCAGCGTGCCGCGGCGTGGTGCGCAGCCAACGGCGCGCAGGCGTGGGCGGCTGAGTCGGGCGAGACGGAGACGCTCGTCACGCGCCTGGCGGAGACCGAGTGCCTGATCGTGCTCGGCGGCGACGGCACNNACCCTGGGCGAGCTCGTCCGCGACGAGTACGAGATCGAGCCGCGCATGATGCTCGAGGTTGCGCTGATGCGCGCCGCCCACCCCGACAGTGGCGCGGCGAGTGGCAAGTTCGCGGCGCTCAACGATGCCGCGATCGTGCGCGGTGGCGAGGCGCGCGTGATGCGCATGGAGGTGCTCATCGACGACTCACATCTGGCCACATACGTTGCCGATGGCATCGTCGTGGCCACGCCCACGGGCTCGACCGCCTACTCGTTCAGCGCCGGCGGCCCCATCCTCGACCCGACCGCACGCAACCTGGTCGTCACGCCGGTGGCGGCTTACCTAGCGTCCGTGCGCTCGGTCGTGGTCAGCCCGTCGCACGCCGTGCGCATTCGCATCATTGATGGCCCGTCGGGCATCGTCAGCATCGACGGCCGCGACGACTACCCGGTCGAGGCCGGCGACCAGGTCGAGATCCGCGCGCTCGAGCGGCCGATGCGTTTCATCGAGCCCAGGAACGCCGTGCCCTTCTGGGAGCTGCTGCGCCAGAAGGCGGAGCTGCTACCCGCGTGACGTCCAGCCGGGCCAATTGACGTTCCGGCCGCTCGCGTGACCCGCGCGGGCATCAGAATCGCCTGATGCTGCGCGAGCTTGCCGTCCGCGATCTGGCCCTCATCGACCGCGTGCGCGTGACGTTCGCGCCGGGCCTGACGGTCATCACCGGCGAGACTGGTGCGGGTAAGTCGCTGCTCATCGACGCGCTCGGGCTGGTCATGGGCGCACGCTCCGACACCGGCCTCGTGCGCCACGGCGCCGCGGGTGCGCGCGTCGAGGCGCTGTTCGACGTCGACGCGGCGCCCGAGCCGCTCATCTGCGTGCGCGAGGTGTCAGCAGAAGGACGCAGCGTCGCGCGTATCGATGATGAGACGGTGACCGCGGCGCGGCTCGCCCAGGTCGTGGGGCCGCTGCTCGAGATCCACGGCCAGCACGAGCAGCAGCGGCTGCTGTCGGGTGCCTGGCAGCGCGATGTCCTTGACGCATTTGGTGGTCACGCCGCGCTGCGCGCTCAGGTCACCGACACGGTGCGCGAGCTGCGTGCCAACGAAGCAGCACTGCGCGAGCTGACGCTTGAACCGGCCGAGATCGAGCGACGCCTCGAGCTCGCCGCCCATGCCGCCGACGAGATCGAGGCGGCCGGGCCGCGCGAGGGCGAGATCGACGAGCTGCGCGGCCGGCTGACGCTGGCGGGCAACGCCCAGCGCATCGTGGCTCTGCTCGCCGAGGCGCACGACCTGCTCGCGTCAGAGGCCGGCTCCGCGCACGATGCGATTGCCCAGGCCCTCCACGCCACGACAGAGCTGGCGCGCCTCGATCCCGAGACGACCGGCCTCGCTGAGCGGCTCGCCGGCGCGCAGGCTGAGCTCGACGACATTGCGCTCGATCTGAGCCGGCGCCAGGAGTCGGTGGCCGACGCGGCGTCCGACTCGGCCGTGCTCGAGGCGCGCCTGGGCGTGCTCTACGGTCTGATGCGCAAGTACGGCGAGAGCGAGGACGCGCTGATCGAGTACGGCGAGCGCGCGCGGGCGGAGGTCGATCGACTGCGCGATCTCGATGCCGAGCGGGCGCGACGTGCGGCGGAGCAGGAACGGCTGGCCGGCGCCGCGCGCGCCGCCGCAGCGGAGCTGTCGGCGGCGCGCCACACGACGGCCCAACGGCTCGCCGCCCAGGTCACGACCGCGCTTGTCGAGCTGGGCTTCCCGAGTGCCGCGTTCGATGTGGAGGTCACAGACGCAGCGCTCGACGAGAGTGGCGCGGACAGCATCGCGTTCCTGCTCGCGCCTAATCCCGGCGAGCCGGCGCGGCCGCTGGCGCGCATCGCCAGTGGCGGGGAGATGTCGCGCGTCGCGCTGGCACTCAAGACGGTCCTCGCCCGCGCCGACGAGACGCCCACGCTCATCTTCGATGAGGTGGATGCGGGCATCGGTGGGCGCTCGGCAGATCCAGTCGGCAAGATGCTGTGGCGCCTGGCGCGCGACCACCAGGTCGTGTGCGTCACGCACCTGCCCCAGATTGCGGCATACGCCGACAACCATCTGCGCATCGAGAAGCTCGAGCGCGACGGCCGCACCGTGACCCAGGTCGAGCCGCTCGCCGACGCGCAGCGGCGCACGGAGCTGGCGCACATGCTCGGCGGCACGGCCGGCGCTGATGCGGCTCTGGGGGCCGCTGACGCTCTGCTGGCCGCGGCGCAGCAGGTCAGAAGCTCGTCACCGGCCGCGGCATGACCATCCCAGCCGACGAATCGCTGCGCGATGCTATCGACGCGTACCTGAACTTCCTGCGCGTCGAGCGCGGCCTGTCGGCGGCCACGATCAGCGCCTATGCCACAGATCTGCACGCCTTTGCTGCTCTTGCCGCCAAGACCGGCAGTGCCTGGCAAACGGACGCGGCCCCGGCCGCGTCCTATCTTGCGTCGCTGTCGAAGCCGCCGCGCGTGATGCGCCCAGCCACGCATCGGCGCAAGGCCGCGGCGGTGCGCGCCTTCTATCGCTTCTGCTTTTCTGAGGGGCTGATCGAGCGCGACGTGGCGAGCCTGCTCGACCTGCCCCGCGCGGCGCGCGTGCTGCCCGACACGCTCGACGTAGCCGATGTGGAGGCTCTGCTCGATGCGCCCGACGCGGCCACGGCAACGGGCGTGCGCGATCGCGCGCTGCTCGAGCTGCTGTATGCGTGCGGTTTGCGCATCAGCGAGGCGCTCAACCTGGACATGGAGGACCTGTCGCTCGATGAGGCGAGCGTGCGCGTGATCGGCAAAGGTGACCGTGAGCGCAGGCTGCCCGTAGGCGACATGGCCGTCAGCGCGCTTGGTCGGTATCTCACGGACGTTCGCCCGCAGCTGCTCGCCGCAACGAAGTCAAAGACGGTTGCCAAGCGCGGTGGCCCGGTGTTCGTCAGTCAGCGTGGCGAACGACTGAGCCGCATGGCCGCGTGGCGCACGATCCGTAACGCGGCGCTCGTAGGTGGCGTGCACGGCCACGTCACGCCGCATACCCTGCGCCACAGCTTCGCCACGCATCTGCTCGAGGGCGGAGCCGACCTGCGCGTCGTGCAGGAATTGCTGGGACACGCGAGCATCACCACAACGCAGCTGTACACGCACTTGACGGGGGAGAGGAT
>PMCG01000331.1 GCA_003155335.1 Acidobacteriota bacterium | reverse complement strand
GCGAGCGAAGAACCCCGCGTGGCCGGGTGGAAGAGCAGAGCGGCGGCGATCGCCAGAGTGGCCGCGACATAGGCGATCGGCAACAGCGGATAGCCGACGACCCGGTACGGCCGTTCCAGCTCGGGGCGCAGGCGGCGCAGGATCAGCACGGCCGCCCCTGTCGTCGCGTAGAAGAGCAGATTGGCGAAGATGACGAAGTCGAGCAGCTTGCCGTAGGTGCCGGAGATAGCCAGCAGGGCGGCGGCGACTCCCTGCCACATCAGCGCGCGTCCGGGCACGCCAGCGCGATTCAGCTTGCCCGCGCCCCGAAAGAACAGCCCATCGCGCGCCATTGCGTAGACCACGCGTGCGCCGGCCAGGATGAGGCCGTTGTTGCATCCGAACGTCGAGACCAAGATGGCCAGCGCCAACACGATCGCGCCGGGTGCGCCGAACAGGTGCGCGAGCATGGCCGTGGCCACGCGATCCTCGGCAGCAGTTGCAACCGCGCGAAAGTCGAGAACGGCGAGGTAGGCGACGTTCGCGCCCAGGTACAGGAGCGTGACGAGACCTGTGCCCAACGCGAGCGAAAGCGGAAGGTTGCGCTTGGGGTTGCGTACCTCTGCGGCGGTAAAAGTGACGTTGTTCCAGGCGTCGGCCGAGAAGAGCGGCCCGACGAGCGCGGCCCCCAGAACGATCAGAAACGCCGGCGTCAGCGGCGGGAAACCGCTGCCGACCGGGTGCCAGAAGGCGCTGCCCAGGTTCCCGACGGAAGGGCCCCAGACGAGCGCGTATCCGCCCAGGCCCACGACAGCGAGCAGGGAGGCGACCTTCGCGGTCGTGAAGGCGTTCTGCACCCGCTTCCCCGTGTCGATTCCCCGCAGGTTCACCGCGGTGAGTAGCGCCACCAGCCCGACCGCCACGACCTGTGCGGAGTTGATGCGCGCAAACGCCCAGCCGGCGGGCAGGCCTGTGTCGATCAAGATGGTGTGCTCCCCGAGCGCCGGCAGCAGCACGCCCAGGAACTTCCCGAATGCCACCGCGACGGCCGCGATCGTGCCTGTCTGAATCACGAGAAAGAGCGTCCAGCCGTACAGGAACCCCACCATCCCGCCAAAGGCCTCGCGCAGAAAGACGTACTGGCCGCCGGCGCGCGGCATCGTCGCCGCGAGCTCGCCGTAGACCAGCGCACCGACGACGGTGATCACCCCGCTCGCCAACCACAGGGTCAGCAACCAGAACGGCGAGCCGACCTGGCGCGCGACCGCCGCGGACACGATGAAGATGCCGGAGCCGATCATCGATCCCGCAACGAGCATCGTCGCGTCGAACAGGCTCAGGACGCGGACAAGACCGCCGTCAGCCGTCTCGCGGCTCGCCGCACGCTCCGTCGCAGTCTCCATCGCTGCCTCCTTTGATGGGAGCTGTCGCATCCTATCGCGGCCGCCGGCCGCGGCCAACCAACTCGTCGGGATGAGTCCGGCCTTGCAGCCCGACCCACGCCGGGACTGCGGAGCCACCCCGTGATGGCGCTATATTGTCTGAGTGTCGCTGCGCGTGGTCGTCGCCATGTCCGGAGGCGTGGACTCCTCAGTTGCCGCGGCGTTGCTGGTGGAGCAAGGGCATGACGTCGTGGGCATCTCGATGCGCCTGTTCGATGCTAGCGGTGGCGCAGGCACCTCGTTCGGACGCTGCTGCTCGCTCGAGGACTTCGACGACGCGCGCGCCGTGGCGGCGCGCCTCAGCATCCCGCATTACGTGCTGGACCTGGAACAGCCCTTTCGTGAGCGCGTGATCGGGCCGTTCGTGAGCGAGTACCTCGCCGGCCGCACGCCGTCTCCCTGCGCGCGCTGCAACACGGAAATCAAGTTCGCTGCGCTGCTCGACAAGGCGCGCGGCCTGGGCATCGAGCGCATCGCCACCGGCCACTACGCGCGCCAGCAGGTCGATCCCGCGACAGGCCAAACCCGCCTGCTGCGCGCACGCGACCGCAACAAGGACCAGACCTACTTCCTGTTCGGTCTCTCGCCTGCCCAGTGCGCAGCCGCGCTCTTCCCAGTCGGCGATCTGACGAAGGCCGAAGTGCGACTGCTTGCGGCTGAGCGCGGCCTGCCGACAGCGCACAAGCCCGAGAGCCAGGAGATCTGCTTCGTGCGCGACGGCGACTACGCCACCTTCATCGACGGCCAGGCACCCAGCGAGAATCGCTCCGGGCCGATCATGGACCGCTCCGGCCATGTCTTGGGCCGCCATCTCGGCGTCCATCGCTTCACCGTCGGCCAGCGTCGCGGCCTCGGCCTCACCGCAACGCGTCCGCTCTACGTGACCCGCGTCGATGCGGCGTCACGAACCGTCTTCGTCGGAGAACGCGAAGATCTCAGCTCCAGCACGCTCCTGGCCCGTGAGGTGAGCTGGCTCTCCGGTGAAGTCCCTGCGAATCCGCTACGCGCGACGGTGAAGGTGCGCTACCGCGCCGCCGAGGCCCCAGCCCTCATCGAGCCGCTCGATGGGCGCTGCGTGCGAGTGCGCTTCTCCCAGCCGCAGCGAGCGATTGCACCCGGCCAGGCCGTGGTCTTCTACGATAACGAGTGCTGTCTGGGCGGCGGCTGGATCGACGCTGTGGGCGAGGCTCACGAGAACGACGTCCGCTAGATCACGCCTCGCGCCCGCCCGACCTTCACGAACGCCGCAAAAGCCCGTTCGAGGTGCGAGCGTTCATGGGCCGCGCTCAATTGGATTCGGATGCGAGCCTGGCCCTCCGGGACCACCGGGTAGGAGAATCCGACGACGTAGATCCCCTCTGCCAGCAAGTCGGCGGCGAACTCCTGCGCCAGGCGTGCCTCGCCGAGCAGCAACGGGATGAGGGGATGCTCGCCGGGAGGGACGTTGAACCCGGCCTCGGTCAGGCCATTCCGCAGCAGGCGCGTGCTGGCCATGAGCCGCTCACGCGCATCGCCGCTCGCTGAGAGCAGCTCCAGCGCGGCCAGCGCGGCAGCGGCCAGCGCAGGCGGCAGCGAGTTCGAGAAGAGATACGGACGGGAGCGCTGCCTGAGCACCGCCACGATCTCCCGATGCGCGGCCGTGAAGCCGCCACTCGCCCCGCCGAGGGCCTTGCCCAGCGTGGAGGTCAGGATGTCCACTCGCCCCATGACTCCACAGTGCTCAGGCGTGCCCCGGCCCGTCGGGCCAAAGAAACCGGTGGCGTGGCTGTCGTCGACCATCACCAATGCGCCGTAGCGCTCGGCCAGGTCGCAGATCTCGACCAGCTTGGCCACGTCGCCGTCCATCGAGAAGACGCCGTCGGTGGCGATGAGCCTCGTCCGCGCGCCGCGTGTCTGCTCCAGGCAGCGCTCGAGCTCGACCATGTCGCCGTGACCGTAGCGCAGGCGCGCCGCCTTGCACAGGCGAATGCCGTCGATGATCGAGGCGTGATTGAGACTGTCCGAGATCACCGCGTCTTCCTCGCTCAGCAGGGCCTCGAATAGTCCGCCGTTGGCGTCGAAGCACGAGCTGTAGAGGATGGCGTCTGAGAAGCCGACGAAACGCGCCAGACTTTGCTCGAGCTCCTTGTGGATCGATTGCGTCCCGCAGATGAAGCGCACGCTCGATAGCCCGAACCCCCAACGATCCAGCGCCGCCTGGGCCGCCTGCACCAGGCGCGGGTCGTTAGCCAGACCGAGATAGTTGTTGGAGCAGAAGTTCAGGACCGCGCGTCCGCCGACCGAGATCTCGGCGCCCTGGGGACTGGCGAGGAAGCGTTCGGCCTTGTCGAGGCCGCGCGCGCGAATCCCCTCCAGCTCGGTCTCGAATCGCCTCTTCGCCTCACCGTACATGGGCCGCCTCGCGCCTACAGCCCGGCCAACAACGTCTCGAACGAATCGCCAGAGCGGATGTCGGCTTCATAGCGCACTCGCATCACCGGGTGACGCACCGAAAGGGCGTGACGCAGGTCAACGGGCGTCCCCAGCAGGACCACCTCGCACGGCGTGGCATTGATCGTCTGCTCCAGCTCCGCCACCTGGGCCCCGCTGTAGCCCATCGCCGGCAGCACCGGACCCAGCGCCGGGTAGCGTACGAAGATGTCGGCGATGCTCCCGATCGCGAACGGCCGCGGATCGACGAGCGTCGCACCCGCGCGCCGCGCAACCAGCTCGGCCGCGCCCGTCGTCATGCCGCCGTGGGTGAGAGTCGGACCGTCTTCCACTGCCAGCACGCGCTTGCCGCGTAGGTCTTCAGGCGATTCGACCCAGGCCGGCAGCCCGACTTCGACCAGTCGCGCGCGCGGGTTGAGGGTCGAGACGGCACGACGCACCGCAGCGATGCCCTCTGCCGGCGCCGTATCGACCTTACTCACGAGCACCACGTCGGCCATGCGGACGTTCGCCTCGCCCGGGTGGTAGCGCGATTCGTGTCCCGCGCGATACGGGTCGACCAGGCACAGGTGCAGCGTCGGCGCGTAGAACGGCAGGTCGTTGTTGCCCCCGTCCCACACCACGACCTCGGCCTCGCGTTCGGCCAAGCTCAGGATCTCGCCGTAGTCGACCCCGGCAAACACGACCGTGCCGGCCTCGATGTGCGGTTCGTACTCCTCCCGCTCCTCGATCGTTACCTGGGCTCGTTCCAGGTCGGCCATGCTGCCGAAGCGCTGCACGCGTTCCGCGCGCAAGTCGCCGTAGGGCATCGGATGTCGCACGACCACGACGCGCCGGCCGCGACGCTTGAGGACCTCGACCACGCGTCGGCTCACGGCGCCTTTGCCGCAACCGGTCCGCACCGCGGTCACGGCGACGACTGGTCGCGATGACCGGAGCATCGTGCGGCGTGGTCCCAGGAGCGCGAAGTCGGCGCCAGCGGCGAGGCTGCGCGACGCCAGGTGCATCACGTGCTCGTGGCTCACGTCGCTGTAGCCGAAGACGACCTCGTCAACCTGACGCTCGCGGACAAGATCCTCGATCCGCGCCTCATCCTCGATCGAGATGCCCTCGGGATAGCGCGGCCCGGCCAGCTCCGGCGGATAGCGACGCGAGGCGATTCCAGGTATCTGAGCCGCGGTGAATGCCACCACTTCCACCGAAGTGTCATCCCGGTAGACCACGTTGAAGTTGTGAAAGTCGCGGCCTGCCGCGCCGAGAATCAGGACTCGCCTCGCCATGACTCACGCCCCTCCGCTCCTCCCGAGCAACTCGCGACGACGGAGATGATCGCACACACGAGTGCGAGATCGGGCCGGCGCCCGAACGCCCAGGGCTCCCAGGGACGAGAGGACCCCAGCTCAGCGCTGCCGATGGCTCACATCAGGCCGCCGTGGATCATGACGCCCTGAATGGTGGCGCCGGTGTNNCCCGCTCGTAGCCGTCCACACCACCTGCTCCGTCGTCACGGGTGGTGGAGGAGGGGGTGGTGCCGGCGAAGATCCTGCCGGGCTGCCGATGAGGCCGCCAGAGATCACGACGCCCTGAATGGTGGCGCCGGTGTGCCAGAGCGCGGTGTCCACCAGCAAGGGATAGGTCGGGGTCCCCGTGCTGGTGTAGAACACCGCCCCATTCTTGCTGTACCTCACCACACCTGCCGTCACCGCCACGCGGATCACGTCGCCCGTGGCGTAGCTCCCAAAGACGCCTTGCACGACGCCGCCCTCGCACACCCACAGCATCCCGTCTGTATGCGGATACGCCCCGAAGTCGATGTCCGTGTAGTCCGTGTTCGTGTCGCCGTTACTCAGCCCAATCACGCGCGCTGTGTTTGTCTCCGAGACCGTGAACTCGACGTACCCGTCCCCAGACACGATCGAACGCGTCGAGATCGCGCCCGCGTTGCCCCACCCTTTCACGTCCGTCTTCGTCAGATTGTTCCCTGACACCAACACCCCGCTCGTAGCCGTCCACACCACCTCCTCTGTCGTCGCAGGTGGAGGCGGAGGAGGAGGCGCCGGCGGGGTGTTCTCGATGCGCCACAGCAGCGTCTTGTGACGAGCCCCCAAGATCGCCCCGCCACCTGGAGAGTCCAGCGCAAGGCCGACCGCATTGTTCGGCTTGGCCGTGCCGTCGTCTAGTAGTTGCACGTAGGCAGTTGCGTCTGTCTGACCCGCAGCGAACGACACCGTACCAGCCGCTGGTATGTAGTCCGCGTTCGCTTCACACGGGCTGGTCGTGCAGGGCGTCGCTGTCCCCTCTGTCGTCGTCGCCCAATGCACCGTCACGGAGCTGGAAACGCCGTTCGAGCGCACGAGCCTGACAGCCGCCAGCGTGCCCTCGAGCGCTGCGTCGGCCGAGTCCTTAAACTCGACCAGCACAGCCGGGTCGTCATCGGTGATGTTCAGGTCCGCGAAGTGCGGATAGGCCAACACGTAGCCGCTGCTCGGGTTCGAAAGCGTCAGCCTCACGGTCCTCGTCGCCTGGTACATGTCGTTGTTGACGATCTGCACCTGGAAGGTCTGGCTCGCCTGACCGGCGGCAAAGGTGAGGACGCCGTGGTCCGCCCTGAAATCGACGTTCGGCGTTGCCGGTGTCGGCGTCGTCGGCGTCACCGTGCCCGCTGCGACGTCGTACTCGACAGTCGCCGCAGNNCCGCCGGCAGTGAACCGAAATGCCGGCGCATCGGCGTCATTGATGTACAGCACCGCCGACCCCTGGGTCACTATCGCAGCGTCGGGGAAGCCGCTGTCCTGGGGCGTCAACGTGATGTTGACGGTCTTGACCCCCTTGGCCAAGCGGTCTCTGACAGTTTGTATCGGCACTGTCGAGGACATCGCAGGGGTCCTGAAGCCGACCAGCACCGGGTTGGCCGAAGGAAGCACGTAGTCCCCGTCGGGCGGCGGGCAAGGCGTGGTCGTGCACGGCGTCGAAGGCGTCGCGCTGCCGCCACTCACGTCGAGATTGAACCTGACCTTGTCGGCCCAGCCATCGTCGGCCCGGTTCACTGTGATGTTGGCCGTCTGACCCTCGACCGTCACNNGCAGGGAGCCGCCAGTGGTGACCGGTAGGGGTGTCGTCACTGATGTTGCTGAGGGTTATAAAGAAATATCTGTCCGGCTGTGCTATGAAGTTATCGATGAAGGGGATGTTGAGTGTCTGGTTCATGACGCCCGGCGGGAACTGCACCGTCCCCTTGACTCGCAGATAGTCCACGCCGTTGATGGCCGTGCCATTGCTCGTGGTGACGTCCACGTACACCGTCGCGTTCGGATCGCCGAGTCGCTGGATCATCATTGGCCCGTTGTTGGGCTCCCAGCTGTTATTGTTGGGTACCAGGAACGCGATCATGTCCCCGTTGAGGTCCTGTATATCGACGCGTTCGTGGTTCGAGCCGCCGACAGTGCCGCCCTGCGCGTTTCTGAGCCGGACCCAAAACTCGTCGTTTCCGTGGGGTAGGGCGTTGTTGAGGATCGGGATGGAGCAGATCTGCGCTGTCTCACCCGGACCGAACGTCAGTGTCTGTGTCGTCTCAACGTAGTTCGTGCCGGCCACAGCCTCGACTGGGTTCATCTGCGCCGTGTAGCACTCGACGGTGACGCCTCCAGCCGTTCCGTTTTTCCGGATCACCGGCACATCGGCGCGGCCAGCGTACCTATCGACGGGGAACCCCGCCCTGATGAACTCCATGTACCCGCCTACGTCGTTGTCGCCGATCGAGACCGCGGCCGTTGCCTGGGGAGCCAGCAGGGCACCGACGGGATTCAGCAGGCTCATTGTGAAATCCCGCCGTGGATTCGCCATCTGGTCGTCAACGATGAGAACCGGTATGCTCACTNNTAGTTCGCGCCCAGGACCGCTGTGCCGTCTTCGACCTTGTAGTGCACAGTCGCCGTGCCGGTCTGCTGGCCAGTTCGCACCACGTCGAAGTACACCGTCCCGCTGCCTTCGCTCACCGCGTACTGAGACTGAGCGAACTGCACGCCGATCTCGTCGTCTAGGATCGTGCACGTGGCTTGCGCGGTCGTGCCGAGCGTCGCACCACCCTGCGGGTTGCGCAGCGTGACGTTGAACGTCGCATTCCCGTCAGCGACGGTGTTGTCGATCAGAGGCACGACGAAGCTCTTGCTGGTCTCGTTCTTCCCGAACGAGAGCGTGCCGTGGGTCTCCTGATAACGCGTTCCGGCGACAGCAGTGCCGTTGGCGGTTGCGTAGTCGACCGTGACCCCGCACGCAGTGCCCTGGGTGCGGACGACGTTCACCGTCATCGCTCCGGGGACAGGGTTCCCGCCGGAATCACGCGTGGCCTCGTATGCCGTGGGTGCCCCGTCCGCGAACGCCAGCACACCACCGGCATCGTCGTCGACGATGGAGACCGTGACGCTCGCGCGCAGACCTAGACCTGCGTTCCCGGTAGGAGAACTGAGGACCACGTTGAAGGTGTGGGTCGGCTGCACCAGGCAGTCATTGATGATCGGGATCCGGGCGGTCAGTAGCGTCTGGCCTGCGCCGAAGCTCAGCGTTCCGACCACTTCCGTGCCAGGCTTGGACGCGTCCCCGTAGTCGTATCCCGCTACTGCGCTCCCCTGCACTGTGCGGTACTGCACTGTCACGCCGCTCGCTGCACCGCCAACGCGCTCAACCTGGACGTCGACTTCCCCGGCATTCTCGTTCACGGCGTAGGACGGATCTGCGAAGCGAACGTTGCCGGCGGTGTCGTCGTTCACGACCGTGACCGTCGTGGTGGCTGGCACCCCGATGGTTGCCGTGGGACCCGACACGACGCTCAGCCCGACATCGAACGTCTCGCCAGGATCGTCGAGGGTGTCGTCGAGGATCGGCACGGTGAAGGATTGTGACGCCACCCCCGACGCGAACGTGAGAGTCCCTGCAGTGGAGATGTAGTCCAGGCCCGCCGTGGCCGTCGCCGTCAGGTCGTTCGTCGCGTACCCGATCACGACGCCGCCCGCCGCGCCGTCGGTCAGACTACGCGTGACAGAGAGCTTCACCGACCCTGCCGCCTCCGCCACGCTCGCGGTAGGGGCGGCCATCTGGAACGTACCGCCTACGTCGCAACTGTAGAGGTGCACGTCGTCGATGAACCAGCCTTCGTAGCCGACGCTGCTGTCAGTGCCCACCCGGAAGCGCACACGGATGCTCTGCCCCGCGAGACTGGAGAGGTTGTACTGCGTCGAAACGTAGCCCCCGCTGAAGCCGGTGAACGCGGGCCGGCCCGCCAAGGGATTACCCGATGTCGCGGACATCGGGTGCAAGGTGTCATAGTCCGCGCCGGCGACGCGTAGCGGCTCGGCGTCTTGCCAGACGCCACCGGCGACGGAGTATTCCACCACGCCGCCGTCCTGGCCAGGCTCAAGGGCGTAGTAGTGCCGAATCTGTAGGCGGCCGCCTGCCGGCACCACCACTGCCTGCGCGAGATTCACGACCGAGTCCGAAGCGGTCGGTACGTCCAGGGCCTCCAGACTGTACAAGCCGGCATTGGGGAAATCGGCGAAATAGATGTCGGGCGTGCCACTTCCGCCCGTCCAAGCGTTCACGCCCACGATGACCGACGTCACCCAGCGTCCGGCCGTGCCCAGGTCTTCGAACCCGTCATAGACCGTGTCCAAGGGACCGTAGCCGGCGCCACAGAGCGGCGGCTCGGGCGCGGGCGCGCAGACACTCGCGCTCAACGCCACGGCGTCCAGAGCAGCGCCCACTCCCAGTCTACAGTCGTCGGCGGTTATGCCCGCTGCACCACCGACGAGATCGCCACAGGACTGGCGCAGGGCTCGGTCGGCGTCCGCGAAACTCGACGCCGCGGTCAGATAGGTCGTCAGGGCGCGATAGGCGATCTTGCCCGCCTTCGCGGCTCCGATTCCGGTCACGCTCCCGCCGCCGTCCGTCATCAGTGCGAAGGCGTGGTTCAGCACGCCGCTGTTGGTGTGCACACCGCCGTCGTCGGCCGCACCGCAGGCGTAGTTGGTGTCGCTGGTGGAAGCAGCCTGACCGAAAGCGGCAGGATTGCTCATGCTTCGCACAGCCCCGCCCGGCAGGTCTTCGCCGATCTGCCAGCGGACGGCGCCACCGTCGTTGCCCCGACCGTTGCCGAGGTCAACGAGCTCGCCGAAGAAGTCGGCGAACGACTCACCCAGCGAACCCGACTGGCGGTAGTTGAAAAGGCCCGCAGTGNNTGGCGTACCCTTGCCGTCGTAGCTGTCGCGGCCGTATTGGGTCAGAAGGTAGTTGTAGAAATCCCCCGCGGAATCGTACGCGTCGTCCACATCGGTGTTTCCTGTCGCGGCGGCGCCCTCTGAACGAGCGAGCGTCCCGGGCAGCACGTTCCCGCCGGCGGCATCGTAGACCTGGCGCTGCAGCGCATCGGGTTGCTGGCTGAAACACAAGAGGATGCCACCGCGCATCGCATCGACCCAGACGAAGTCGCGCACGTCGGAGGTGTAGACCTCGACGAAGTAGGCGAGCTGCGCCGGACGCGCCGGTCCGCCAAATAGCGTCGGCACGAACACCACGAGCTGTGGCGTCGTCGCGGACATCGTCGTGCTGAGGTTGTGGCGCTTCATTACAGCCACTTTCGCGAGGTTCCCTGCCCGCTGTGCGGNNGACGTCTGCTGGAACCGGACGTGGTCCAGGCCGAGCCCGTCTGACGCCTGGCTGACGACGGTAGCCCCGGCCACGCCGAAGGCCGCGCCGTAGGTGGCGATGAAGGCGGTGGCCCGGGCCGTGGCATTCGCCCCCGCCACAGGAATCTCCGAGCCAGCGTCGATCGACACGAACGTCACCAGCCCCGTCTGGGGATCCCTCGTCAGCGTCGCATGCCCACCGGCGGCCAGAAGGATCGCGTTGGCGGCCTGGTCCACGGGATTGGTGGCCGCAAAGGCTGGGGCAAGCCCACCAATGCCAGCCGCCAGAACCACCGCGACAGCCAAGACGCGCCCGGCGTGCTTCGTCTTCCGAGTCACCGACGACTGAGCCTGGACCATCATCAATTCACCTCGACCACATGACTGGGCCACGGGAGACACACACTCCCACAACTGGAACGGCGACGCCCGGTCCCCGTCTCCCCCGCGGACCCAACACGCCGGACCCTACCGAAACAGGATAGACGGCGACCGCGTCCCCGTCAAGCAAAAGCGCCACAGTTGTGAAGTCCACGGACTGATGCGCCCCCCAGCGCCCCATCAAGACCCAACGGCGGATGGAGTACGCCAACGCGGACGGCATGAAGCGCCACTGCACCCCGACCTGCTCGTCCGCGAGCGGAGAAGAGGTCGAGGGCGCACGGGGCACCAACGTGCAAGAAGCGGGCCGGCACGCTTCGCCCGCAGAGCTCGCTGCGGGGACCAAGAGCGGCCTTGCCGCGCGCTCTCTTCGCAGAAATGCGACGCACGGTTGCGAGATCGGGGCTTCTGCGCGCAGGCTCCGCGCTGCGGATCAGCGCGTTGCGTCGGGCGGGTAGGCGGGGAAGCTCGTCGGCACTCGTATCGCCACTGTCTCGTGCCGCCCCTTCCGTTCGATCTCCACCTCGACACGCTGGCCCGTGTTCTGTACCAGCTCGACCTTGAGTGCCCACAGCGACTTCAGCGTGACGAGCCGGTCGCCGGCCTTGAAGCCGAGGTCGTCGGCCAGGCCACCCTTGGCCAAGCTCACGATCCGCTGAGGATCGGCGTAGAGCGCCTGTGCACCCAGGTCGAAGGCGGCGAGCTGGTGCACAAGGCCGAGTCGGGCCTGTTCCTCGGGGGGCAGGGCTTCCGCAAACGCCGAAGATGCGCGCAAGACCTGCCAGGTCTCCGTTGACCACCTCGTTCCCGCCAACGTGGCCGCTGCCTGCGAGTAGGTGCGGCTCGGCTCTCCGGCCCAGGAGTTCGCCGACTGCGCCGCGGCAATCGCCTTGGTCGCGACGTCGACATACTGTTCGGCAACGCCTGCCGCGCGGTTCAGGTCTTCGGCCACGCGCTTGCGAGCGGAGTCGTTCGTCTGCACCGCTCGAAACGCCTCCATCTCT
This sequence comes from Acidobacteriota bacterium, assembly GCA_003155335.1. Lineage (GTDB taxonomy): Bacteria > Acidobacteriota > Vicinamibacteria > Fen-336 > Fen-336 > FEN-336. The sequence goes on along the minus strand of PMCG01000331.1, from coordinate 12,335 downwards.
GCCTTGAGCGACTGCTGCGCGGAGAAGATGGTCGTGCTCACGTCCTGGTTGTGGAACCCGAACGAGTGTCCCAAGGCCTCCCGCGCGAAATCGGCAGCGACCGCGAGGTCGGCCATGGCCTTGCGCACACCGGCGGCCCGTCGGTCGAACTCCTCCTTGGTCACCAGCCCGCCAGAGGCGAAGTCGATCTTGACGATGATCTGCCCTTTGCCCTTGGCCTCGACGATCTGCTCCCACTGCCGCTTGCCGTCGTCGCTGCGAGCCACGATCACGTGCTGCCCAATGGAGACGGGCGCCTTCTTGAGTCCACGCGCGGGTAGCGCCCCGATCGGCTCGCCGTCAACGGTGATGCTGCAGTCGACCTCGCTCGTAAAGAGAAACGTCGTCTCTTCCTGCGGTGTGCCACGCCCCGCTGGAGCGCTATGCCCACTCGACTTTGGCCGCTCCGGGACCTTCTTCTTTACAGTCACCTCGGGCGGGGGCATGTCTTGGCCCCCTGCCGGAGCCAAACCGACCGAACCCAGCGCCACGAGGAGGATGGTACGGATCGACCAACCAGCCCACCCACGTGGCGCGCCGATCGAGGACTTCATCGCCACGTGACTTCCTCCTGCCGCGGCAGCGGCGCCACGCCTCAGCGCCGCCCCGCAGCGCCGGGCGCTGGCAGCCGTTCCGGCACCTTGACGGCGCGCGACTTTTTCTTTCCCTTGCGCTCGACCTCGATTGTCATCTTCTTCCCGGCGCTGGCAGCCAGAGCCTGCTGCAGCTCCCAGACAGACCCGAGCGTCTTGCCGTCTGCCGACACGACTCGGTCGCCCGACTCCAGACCGAGTCCGTCTGCAACGCTGTCCTTGCGCACGAGGAAGAGCTTCTGCGGTTCGGAATGTAGCACGCCCGCGCCGAAGTCGAACCTGGCCGGGTCCTTTGTCAGGTCGAGGGCCACGCGTTCGGCCATGGGCAGGGCGGCTGCAAATGCGGCGGATTGCCGAAGGACACGCCAGGCCTCTTCCGACCAGTTCATCTCGGGGACCACCGCCAGCGCTTGCGAGAACTGGTCATTTGGCTCGCCGGCCCATCCGTTCTTCGATTGAGCGGAGGCGATGGACTTCGTGACCAGCACAATGTATCGGTCGACCGCTGTCCCGGAACGCGTGATCTCAGCCGCTACACGTTTTCGCGCCTCATCGGGCGCCGCGCTCAGATGCGCCCGGGCCTGCTTGTATCCCTCGTTCGTGCTGTGGAGCGCGGTGCTCACGGTCTGATCCTGGAACCCGAAGGACTTGTGCAGCACGACCTCCGCATACTCACTGGCCAGCTTGACGTCACCCAGCGCCAGCCACACCTCTGCCGCACGCCGGTCGAACTCCGTCGGATCTCCTGCGCTGGCGTGCGCACCGCCGCGCGGTTTCTTGGACGGACCGTGTGCGTCCGGCGGGGGTTGATCCTGCGCTACCGCGTTGACGACCGCGCCAGAGAGCACCGCCGCCAGCACCGCCAACGCCAGCCCTCCGCGACCTCGCGTGCCCAAGGCCATTGGTCCTGGTCTCCTCACTTGCCCGCTCCGATCTTCACGCAGGCGCCCTCCCCCCCGGGCACCCCCGCATACCATTGCGACCGCACATCCCCGGCGTCCGGCTTGGCGGCTGGGGTCGCGGAGAGTCCGAAATAGATCGCGCTCCCCTGCCATTGACAGCGTTCATCCGAGCCCGCGAACGAGAACGTACGCTGCGCACCCGGAGCGATCACGACGTCAAAGGCGCCCGCGCAATAGCCGCTGTGGAACCGGCGCGCTTTGTAGCCGCGCGCGGAGGCGGGGTCCTTCGGATCTTCGCTGGTCGCCTCGACGGAAAGCGCCCCGAGCCAGGTCACGCGTATTGGCTGTGCTGCGACGTTGCAGACGACGAGCTGCCGGTTGACGATCGCTCCGCCCTCCACCAAGGCGGCCGTCGTGCGGTACAGCTCGGCTTCCTCGCGCGCCTTTACGAATTCCGCCTGATGCTGGAATTTGTCGATTTGAGTCTGGTCCTTGCCTCGGCCGATCATGAAAAAGAGAGATAGTGCGATCAGCACGATGCCCGACGACCCGAAGAACTTCGTCATCGGGTGCATCCCGGCGTCGGCGTGCTCCGCGGGCGCGGTCTCAGGCATGCTGGGGAGCATGCCTGGTCGCAGGATCATGCTCTGGAGCGCCTCGTCGACCACGACCGGCTGGGCCGAGGGAAGGTCGCTCGGATCGTAGGCCATCGCCGCGGGCGCAGCCGGGGCCGCCGCGGCTGCCGGCGGACCAGCGCACAGCAAGTCGCGCGCGGCGCGCAGCTCGTCGATCTGGCGCTGACAGTGCGCCCTGAGTTGTGGCGTAGTCGCGGCCGCGAGTCGCTCCTGCGCCTTCTTGGCCAGCTCTTCGTGGCGACGACGTACCTGACCCGGCGAGGCTCCTGGCGCGATACCCAGGCGCTCTGCGGCAGCGGCGCGGTCCATGAGGGACGCCTGCGCTGCCGGCGGCGGCGCGGCTGGCATGGGCGGCGGCGCGGGCTTCGCTTTGCGCGACGTGGGAGGGGGCATGAGCAGCGTGGACGTCTCGCGCGGCGCGCCGACGTTCATCAGCACGGTTGCCCCGCTCTCCGGCGCCTCGATCTCGACCCCCAACGACACAGTCCCCAGCCGCAGCTTCTGGCCGTTGAGCAGCGGCGCTTCCGTCACGCGCTTGTCATCGAGGTACGTCCCATTCGAGCTGTTCTGATCGATGACGAACCACGCGTCGCCGCGTCGCTCGATCAGGGCGTGCTTGCGCGACACCGAGCGGTCTTTCACGACCACTTGGGCGGACGCGTCGCGCCCGAGTATGACGCTCTCTTCGACGACCTCGATCGTCTTCTTTCCGGAGTCCAGCTTGAGCTTCAGAGCGCCCACGTTCGCCCGCCCCTTCCGTGTGTCGATCTCACTGGACCGTGTAGCAGTCCTTGTCAAAACCCGTCCACGCGCCAGCGTCGCGGTAGGTCTGAGTCTCGCCCCGACTGTAGTGCATGGCGAAGAAGACGACCGATCCGTTCCAGTTGCAGCCCTCCTGCGTGGAGCTCAGGGTCAGCATACGGCTGGCCCCGTTCTTCACGACGACCGGCGCCCAATCCTCGCAGCGCTGACTGTCGAAGGACTTCAACCGCCCGCCATCCTCGTAGACCACCGACAACCAGTGGACTGTCACGTCCGCGGGGCTCTTGTTGCAGACTTGCACTTTCTTGTTGTGCAGCAGATTGTACGCGTCTGCCAAGGCCCGATTGCTCGACGCTAGTTGCGTCTTCTCCTTCTCTAAGCTCCCGAGCTCGTGCTTCGTTCTGAACCAGCCCACGAAGAGGACGACGTTCGCGATGAACAGCAAGCACGCTGCGACGGCAGCCAGGACGGGAACGACGAGCGAGCGAGCGCGCTTCTTGCCCCCTCCGCTGTCGGGTGCTGCCTTGGCGTGACTCATCGACGCCGTCCTCCTCTCACGCGATCACACCGTTCACGACAATGCCGCGCACGAGGACCCGCTGCGTCGCCAGACGCTGGGTGACGCCCTGGCGGTCGCCTCCGAAAACCTCTTCGAACTCGGCGCCTGTCTGTCCGTCGTACGCCACGAGCTTCACGGTACCGTCCTCGCGATACACCGCCGTCACCTCGATAGGATGATTGCTGCGCTCTGCCTGGAGCGGGCCGACGACGACGTGGCCGAGGCTCGCCGTCGCCTCGCCAGATTCCGACACCTGCACACAGTCGAGCACAAGCCGCTCCTGGCGCCGACGCGTCGTGTAGTAGGTTTTTTGCGCCCTGGCCGGCAGCAGCATGTTCTTCTTGATGAGCGTGTCCACCCCCGTTCGCTCCGTGGCCGCGTCCAGGGTCCGGATCCCGACGGCATAGCCTGTCAGGCCTTTTAGCTCGGAGGACAGCGCCATGACCGAGGCCCCTGGGCCCAGTTGCGCCGCGTGCAGGGCTGCGCCACAGGCCACGGCGCGGTCGGGTTCGCGACAGAGGACCTGTGCATCTGGAAAGATCTCGCGCGCCCGCGCCTGGACGGCCGGCACGAGAGCGGTGCCACCGGCGAGGAGGACCTTGGCGAGGTCCTTCTTCGCCACGCCCGCATCCTTGAGGCATTGCTCGGACGAGGCCGCGACCTCGTCCAGCAAGCCCTTGAGCACCGGCAGCACCTCGCTCAGCGCGACTTCGACCTCCACCACCACGCCGCCCAGCATCACGGGCCTTCGCACCGCCGAGCAGTCAGGAGCGAAGAGCTCATGCTTGATCTCCGCCGATGCGCGTTGCAGCTCGATCTGGCTGCGTGCGCCCTTGACCAGAGGAGACCCGAGCGCGCGTTGGAACTGCGCGAGGATGATCGCGCCGATGTGCTCGTCGATCTTGCGCCCGCCCTTGTCACGCAGCCCGCCGGTTCGCAGAGGCCTGAGGCCGGACGCGTCCGAGGCCAAGAGCGTCACATCCACCGAAGAACCGCCAAGGTCCCAGATCAGGACCGTCTCGCGACCCGCGCCGGCCGCGACACCGTAGTGCAGCGCCGTGGCCACCGGCTCCTCGATCAGCCCATAGACCGGGATGTCGGCCAGCGCGCAGGCCGAGAGCGCCGCCTGCCGCTGGGAGTCGCCGAGGCCCGCTGGGACGGCTATCACCGCCCCTTCCATGCTGGAGGAGTCTTGCGACTCGACGTCGATGCGTAGCTTCTTCAGCAGCAAGGCGGCGATGCCCTCGGCGTACCACTTGTCGCCGTTCTCGTCGGTCTGAACAGGTTCTGTCTCTCCCCAGCGCTGGCTAACGCCCCGGACGGCCGGGGCGCCTGGATCGCATTCGAGAAGCTGCTCAGCCAAAGTCCCCACGACAGCGCCGTTCGCAAACACGTGCACCACGGATGGCGTGTGGAACGCTTCGGCGTCGTTCTGATCGGGAACGAGCGATGGATGCAGGTCGCTGTCGATGCGCGCGATGCAGCAGTCGGTCGCGCCCAGCTCTATCCCTATCCTCATGACTGCCCCGTGCCTTGGCTGGGTTTGGCGCTTTCTGGCTTGGCCTCGGCAGCCGGTGCCGCAGGTGTTCCCCCTTTGGACGCGGCCAGCTTCGCCTTGAGCGCTTCCAGCTTCTGACGCGCTGGAGAGAGAGCGGCAGGTTCACCCTTGTCGCCGCCAGCGGCGCCACCCGCCTGCGCAGCCCCGCGCGCTTCCGCCATCTTCGCCTGGAGCGCGGCCATGCGTTCGCGCGCCGGCGACGGCGCTTGCGCTGCTGCCTGTGCTGCTGCGGCGGCAGCAGCGGCGGCGGCAGCAGCGCCACTCGCGGCTGCGCCGGCCGACGACGACGGCTGCGCGGCAGCCGTTGCCGGTCGTGCAGCAGCAGCCGGGGCTGGCGGAGCGGTCAGCGCCTGACGAAGATCGCTCTTCACCTGTGCCAGCGACGTCGAGAACGCGTCTCTCGCCTTCGTGGTCAAAGGCAGACGCTTGTCGAGCGCGTCGAGCGCCTGAACCTGCCGCTGCAAGCGGTCGCGCTCCGGCACCACTGCGCTCTCACGCCGCACTTGGTGGGCCTTGAACGCGCCGTCCACCAGCTCGAGGATAGCGGGAGACTGTTCCGCAAGGTATTGCGTGAGCGTCGTCGTCCACTGCTTCTGGATGTCGCTCAGGATCCGCTTGAGCTCCGGCCGCATCGAAGCCCGCGCTGCCTCCAGCTCACGCTCCATGTTCTCCGCGCGCTCAGTGCGTGTCGAGCTGACGACGCTCGCGGTGCCGAACAACACCAACATGACCGTGATCGGGATCGTGTACTCGCGATAGAGCCGTACGTAGGACGACAGGCCGAACATCGACGCGCCCATGACGAGCAGCATGGCGTACTTTCGCACCGAGGCGAAGTACTCCTCGAATCCCGGACGCGCCATCTCGCCGCGATACGAGCTCTGGAATGACGCGTATGCGACAAGGAGCTTGCGCACGCGCTCTTCGGTCAAATAGTCGAAGTTCAGAACGACCGGCGGCCCCTCGGCCTCGGCCAGCATGCGCTCGATCTCCTGGCCCAGCAGGCGGAAGAGGTCATTGATCGCCACCACGTCCGCCATGAGGTGGCGGCCGACACGCTCTCGAATCGACTTACCGAGCTCCTGCTCGAACGCAGGCGGAACACGCGTGGCCAGCTTGCCCGCGCGTTCCTCGTGGTCCAGCTCGGAGAAGGCGTTCAGCCGTTCGTCGATCTCGCGCATCAACGAACCCGCGGGGTACCCCAGCAGCTCTTGCAGCCGGTCGGCCGCCCCTCTCTCGAACTCGGAGAACATGCGTTGCACACGCGACTTGACCGCGCTCAGCAGTTCCGCCGGCGTCGCCGACGGCGTTGCCGAAGGGCCCTTGGACTGGAAACGCGCGAGCCTCTGCTGTGCGACCTGACGCCGCACACGCGTTTCTCGAGTCTGCGCCTCGAGGCCGAGAGTGAACGCCGTCACGAGCGACTCGATGCCCGCCGCCGCAGACTGAGCCCGCAGGACCTCGATGCGGCCGTCCCATGGCGGCGACGACAAGAATGCGCCGAGCCCGTCCTCCGACAGCGTCGTTGAGATCAAGCGCTCGCACGCTTGCGCGCGGGCGACCACGCGTCGGTGGATTTCTTCGACCGCCGGCAGCGGTGGCCCGATCACGAACACCAGAGGCCGATCTTGTGCAGCCGCGTCGACAGCCGCGCGCGTCGCCTCGTCGGAGGCCCCGAGCAGCGAGACCACGAGCAGGATAGGGGCTCTCGGCGCTCCGGCCGCCAGCGGCAGGCCCGGCACCGCGGCGCGGGAACAGACGCGGAGTGCGAACGAGCCCGGCCTCTCGACGACGATTAGTCCTGGCGTTTCCCCTGTCACGTGCTGCGCCGTCAGCCCTGCGCCGACCCACGCCGCCACCCGTCCGGCCGTGTCAGACCCCACCGCGCCCACGCGCACCATCTCGACGTCCAGATGACGACCCGCGCAGAAGGCATCGAGGCCGTCGAGACCGCGGTTGATGCACTCGGTGGTGGGAAGGGCGCCTGCGTCGGCGCCCACCTTCCTGCAGTCGGCGATGAGTTGGCGCACGCTCGGAAGGGCATTAGCGGCCGTGACCTTGATCAGTGCCATGTCCCCCCCGGCAACCTAGCCGACACGGTGCGGCCCGAACGGATAGCTATAACTTAGACGGCGGGGCGCCGCCAGTCAACCGTTCCGGCATCCCTTTCTACTGTACGCCGCTAGTGGGAACGCGGTTGGCGGAGAGGAGGGGACACTCTGGCGCCGGCCGCGGCTGGGCGGGCAGTGGCGAGGTCAATTCGGGCTGCGGCCCGCGGCGTTGCACATTTTCATCCCCTTGAAATCGGTTATGATTGCGCCCTACGTATGAAGGTGGGGCCGAGTCGGCCCTGCAACGACGGTTGAGGGGAAGGAGGTCGCGATCATGTCGATAAGGTGTGCCAAGACCGCGTGCGTCGTCAGTTCTCTCGTGGCGTTCGGGCTGAACGCCCGGGTCTTCGCGGCAGATCAGCCCGGGACCTTTTTCAAGGCCGACCTGAGCTTGGTCCAGACCGCCGGCAACTCGCAAGCCGGTACCCTTGGCGCCAAAGCCAATTTCACCGAGAACTGGCTGCGTAGCAGCTTCGTTATGAACGCAGGTGGTGTCCGCACTCAGACCACGGAAACCTCGCGCACGGCCATCGGCACAAGTCAGCAGAACATGACCATTCAGGAGAGCTCCCTGTCGAAGACGAGCGCCGAGAACTACTTCACGGACGCCCAGTATTCCTATCGCCTGACGGAGAGCCTGTACTGGTTCGGTGGGGGCTCATGGGCGCGCGACAACCCGGCGGGCGTCACCTCGCGCTTCATGGAAATGACGGGTTTCGGCTACGACCTCTCGAAGAGGCCGGACGTTGAGTTCAAAGTCAATGTCGCGGCCACGTTGACCGAGGAGACCGACCGGGTCACGAACCCCGACCCCGAGGCCAAGGACAACTTCCCGGGCGTGCGGCTGAGCTATTCGTACAAGCAGAAGGTGTCCTCAACCACGACCGTCACCCACACGCTCATCTTCGACCAAGCATTCTCCCCCGTGAAGAACTTCCGGCTCGATGGGCAAGCGGGGCTTGAGGTCGCGATCACGCGGGGAGGCACTCTGGGGCTCAAGCTGGACGCGCGTGTGCAATACCGCAACATGCCGGCCGTCGAGGAGCTCGATCTCACCCAGGCGAACGGCACGAGCACCGGCATCAAGGTCACCAATCCCCTGCGCAAGGTCGATGGGCAGTTCACGGTGGGCCTGGCCGTCAACCTCTCCCGCAAAGGCGGCATGACCCGGGTGACAGGGCGCTGATCCGCCGGGAGGATGCGGCATCCCTTCCATGGGCCACGGACCGCAGGCTCCGCAGACGCGCGGTCCATGGGAAGCGACATGGAAGGGGCATAGGGTACGAGTAGGATGGAAGTTCTACAGCTCGTTCCGAGCGCCGGCGCGCCCATAGTTCTCAAGAAGGACCGAACCCTCTTCGGTCGCGACGTCGGTTGTGACGTCGTTGTCAACGACGCNNGCGAACGGGACCTTCGTGGACGGCCAGCGCGTCATTCAAGCCTACCTGGGCTCGGGACAAGAGCTACGCATTGGTTCGGTTGCCTTCCACGTCGCCGCGGCGGCCGACTCCGACGACTCGCCGACGCTCCCCCGCCCAGCCGTTGCTAGAGCCACGCCGCCAGCGGCAGCCGAGAGTGCCCCGGCCGCAGCTCCGGCCGCCCCGACGACAGCAGAAGCGGAGGCGGCGGCCCTGCTAGGCGTCTGGCCAGGCGCCCAGCCAGAGGAAATCCTCCACCGCTATCAGAAACTCCGCGACGATCTCGCCGGTCGGCTCAAGCACGCCCCAACACCGGCCCTTAAGAGGATGTACCAGAAGAACCTCCAAGACCTTCGCCAGGCCTGTGAGACTCTTCTGCCTGGCTCCACCACCCAGTAGCGGGATCGACCGCGCTGGCGCCGACCAACGAGCCGAGCCTTGTCCCATGCCGGCGGCCGGCGACCGCACNNAACGGTCGGTGCACGAGCGGCCCGGCCTCCCTGTGCGCGCCATGGGGGTGGACCAGACTGCTTCCGCCACTGTTTGTGTGACCCGCGTCACGCTGCACGCGGGTGTCGGTGGCGGCGCATCGTTGCTGTGACCGGCGTCACGATCCCATTCGGACCAACGACACGTATCTAGAGGACGAGTAGCAGCCAATGAGGCTGCGAAGGGAATAGGGCAACCAGCAACAAGAGGTAGCTATGGCGGAAATGAATGTAATGCTCGAGCAGGCCGCAAGCAAGACCTCCGAGCTGTCACAAGAAGCCGACCAGACCACGCACGCCATCGACCAGATGCTCCAGCGCGCCAAGGCGGCAGGAGACCGCATCGCCGCTGAGAGCGAGCGCAACCACGCGCTCCTGGAAGCGCTGAGCGGGAAGTTCGAACAGATGCGCCACGACTTGGCAAACAAGACGACGACCACCAAGACCCACGTCGAAGGCCTGAAGTCCAAGGCCAACGAGGTCCACAAGCACGTCGGCGACTTCCTGACGAACGTCAAGCACGCCCTTGACGATCTCAACCAGCACAAGCAGGAAGTGCACAGCCAAATCGACTCCGAGTCGCACGCCAAGGAGAGCCAGATTCAGAGCTGGATCGGCAAGATCCTGCATCTCGAAGAGTCGACGAACAACCATCACGAGCAGGCCACCAGCCAACTGAATGAGCATCACCAGAAGCTGGACCATGCGCGCACGGCTGTCCAGGACCTCCAGCACCAGTTCGATGGCCACGTGGAGGAGCTGCAGAATCACGCGCAGGAACACCACAACAACTTGCTGCAAGCGTTCGAGAGCTTCGTCTCGACCGGAGAGCACCATGTCGAGGAGACCGTCAACGGCCTCGTCCACAAAGGCGAAGAGACCCTTGAGCACGTCACGCAGCAGTTCGGCGGCGACGCCGTGCAGAAGCTGCTCGAAGGCGTACCCGGCCTGAGTGATCCGATGGAAGCGCTGGGCAAGGTCGCACACGGGTTCCAGGAGACGTTCGGGGACAAGTTCCAGGGGGTCACGGACAAGATCAGCGGCATCACGGACATCGTCCACAAGATCAAACCGGTGACCGACGTCATCAAGAGCGTGCTCGGATAGCCGAGACAGAATAGGCAAGAAGAAAGGGAACGAACATGGCAGACGATCCCATCCAGAACATCCAGAACTACATCCACGAGGTCGAGTCAGCAAAGGCAGAGCTGGACAAGGCCAACGCCGCCTTCAACCACCATGCCCAGACCTTCGAGAAGGCCGAGGAGGCGTTCGAGCAACACGTCGCGCAGTTCAACGCTCACATCGAGGACTTCACCCACACCTTTGACTCGCACGCTCAGGAAGCGGGCGCGGCCGTCGAACACGTCGGCACCCTGGCCCAGACGCACACCGACACGAACCTGACCCAAGTGGGACACACGGTCGAGGAGAGCGAGAAACACGCGACCGAGACCGCCCAGACCGCCAAGAACGACATCACGCACGGCCACGACGATCTCCAGCAGAACGGCTTCAACGCGGTCGAACAGGTCTACCACGGCGCCGACCAGATCGCCGACACCGCGCACGAGCACAACGAGCAGCATTTCGGCGAGTTCAAGGGGCACGTCGACACTCTCGATCAACACGTCGAGCAGCATCAATCCAACCTCAGCGATGTGATCCACGGCGCGGCCGAGGAGGTCACGGGCAACATCAGCAACACCGTCGAGACGGCCTACAGTGAGTTCACCAGCGCTCTGCATGACACCCACACCTCGGAGCTGACGCAGGGGGTTTCGGAGGCCCACGACGCACTCACCGGCGCCTACGACCACTTCCACGAGGAATCCTCCACTGCCGCGCAGGGCCTGATGGATGCGGTCGGCCATTCGATCAGCGAGATGGGCACCCACGTCGGCCAGGAGATCCACCAGGGCATCCAGGAGGGGGCCGAGCACGCCATCGAGCAGGCTCTCGAGGGCCTGATTCAGGACATCGTCCAGAGCATCGCGATGATGGGCATCGGAGAGGCCACCACCGCCGCAATGTCCCCGATCATCCCCGAACTGGCCATCGCCAAGACCATCGTGCACGTGATCGACGAGCTGCTCAAGCTGCTCTCGCTCTAGGTGCGGCATGATTGGCGACACGAATAACTGTTGAAAGAGGAATGCAATGGACGCTCAAGCATTGATGCAGACGATGTCGAAGCTCAGGGATCACATGACCGAGATCCCGAAGGAGATGCAGGATCTCACCCACAAGTCGGACGATATCTCCAAGCGCGCTGACGACCTGGTGATGCGTTTCGAGGAGGCAGCGCGTGAAGGCGCCGATCTGTTCAACCAAATCACGCACGAGCTGGAGGAGCTCAACGCGTCCGGCAAGACGACCGCGGACGACATGCACGCGGCGATGGAGACTACCGAGCACAGCACGGACGCTCTGAAGACCGCAGTTGACGGCGGCATTACCGCGACGGACGCGGCCAAGACCGACGTGTTGCACGCCTTCGAGGGCTTCCAGAACACGCTCAAGGCAGGCGCTGACGACTGGGAGAACCACGCTCACGAGGTGCAGCAGAATGTGGACCAGCTGCACACCGCGATACAGACGGGGCAAGGCGAACTGGACAGCGCGCACCAAGAGCTGGCATCAGAGGTGGAGACTGCGCACAATCAGGTTGAGACCACCAAGAGCCACATGACGGAGAAGGCCAACACGCTGCATTCGGAGGCCACTGACAAGAACCACGACGTGCAAAGCGAGTTGCACACGATGCTTGAGGGCTTCAACAACGTCAAGGAGACCCTGACCGGCCACCTCGGGGAGACGCTCGAGAGCGTCGTCCAACAGGGAGCCACCCACCTGGTCGACACGGTCAAGCAGAAGCTCGAGGATGAGATGAAGCACCTCCTCGACCAGGCCAAGGACCAGTTGCTCCACGCCATCGACGGCATGAGCGGCAAGGCCGACGAGACCAAGAGCGACTCCGGGTCNNACGAACTGACAGAATTCAGAAGGAGAGAACGACGTGGACCTCGAAGATGCAGCAAACGAAGCCACTACCAAGCTCGATGCGATCAAGCACGATCTCCAGGAGTCCGAGGGCATCTACTCGGAGCTCGACCACCGCATCCGCGAAGCAACGGAACGGTTGCACGCCGACTGGGGCAAGGTCGAGTCCGCCGCCAAAGCGATCCTCGATGACCTTCACCACCACAAGTCCGAGCTAGAGACAGAACGCGCCAGCGTGCACGAGGCGCACGGTCATCTCAAACAGGA
>PMCG01000354.1:5335-5576 GCA_003155335.1 Acidobacteriota bacterium | reverse complement strand
AGGTCAGCACGTTGGTCTTGCCGACCAAGGCCAGCGTGTTCTTGTCGCCCACGCCGCGCGCCTTCTTGCCGTACTTGCGCGTGTAGTCGAAAGCCCAGCGCAGGCAGCGCTCGACCTGCATGCGGGAGTAGACGGCGACCTGCATGGCTACTTCGTCCGGCGTCCCCTTCATTGAGAATCCGCCCACGCCGGTGTAAAGATCGCCCGAGTTCTCGCGCACGACGACGTAGTCGATCTCCTT
>PMCG01000354.1:0-5278 GCA_003155335.1 Acidobacteriota bacterium | reverse complement strand
CGCTCGCCGCCGATGTCGTAGGGCGTCTTCTCGAGCTTGAAGCCGAACTTGGCTGCGGCCGCATCAAGGACCTTGACGGCCTCGGCGGTGACTTCCGGGCCGGTCCCGTCGCCCGGTATGACTGCGATGCGATAGGTCTTCATGAGTGCGATCTCCTTCCTGTGGCGTCGGCCGTGAGAGACAGACGCCCTGCCAGTGGGCAGCGGGAGAGGATACCCCAAAGCGTGCCCGTTGTGATCCGAGTAGTGACTAGAGTTCACGCAGCGCTGTGGCGATCGGCAGCCGCGCGGCTCGGATGGCGGGCAACAGGCCGCCGAAGAAACCCATGACGAGCGCGAAGACCAGGCCTGCTGCGAGAAGCTGCCACGTGATGCGGAAGGCAAACGCCAGGTGTGAGAAGGTCTGCCAGTTCATGGTCGAGACGCCGATACCGTTGACGGGCAGCGCCAGCAGGCAGCCGAGAATGCCACCAGCAAGCGCGATGAGCAGGGACTCGAAGACGAACGAAGCCACCACGCTCAGCGGTCCGAAGCCGAGCGCCCGGAGTGTCGCGATCTCCCGTGCGCGGGCGGAGACTGCCGAGTACATCGTGTTGAGCGCGCCGAAAACAGATCCGATGCCCATCACGATCGCGACCAGGAAGCCCAAGGAGCGGATTAGGGTCGACATGATCGTGGAACGACTCGCGTAGTACTCGGGCTCGCGCTGCACCTGGACGTTGAGCCGCGGGTCAGCGGTGAGCGCGTCCTTGAAGCCATCGAAGGCCGCGATCGACGTCAGGCGCGCAGTGACCGATTGAGAGATCTCCACCGGCCGGTCGAAGCTCTCGTTGAGCAGACGGGCGTCGCACCAGATCTCTGAGTCGAATGCGCTGCCATTCGAATCGAAGACACCCACAACGGTCCACTGGCGTCCGCCGAAGCGCGGCCGAGAACCCAGCGTCAGACCGTCGATCGTCCCGACGACACCGCGCCCCACGACCAACTCGGCCAGGCCGGGTCTGAAGAAGCGCCCTTCGGCGATCTTCACGACGTCGTGCACTTGCGGCGCCAGGGGCGACACGCCACGCACGGAGACGTTGGCATCGGTGCCGTAGCCGGTCTTCGGCAGGGCAGTGACGACAACGACCTCGCCCGAGAGGAGCGGCGCGTTGTCGGCAGCCCGCGCCACACCCGGGGCGTCGCCGATGATGCGGGCCTCCTCGAGGCTCACTGCACTCTCCATCTCGGAGGTTGTGCCTGCGCGGCGCACCTTGGCGTTGAGGGGCGAGCCCGACGTGGCCAGCGCGGCCTCGAAGCCGTGGGCCAGCGCCAACATCGCGACGAACACCCCCACCGCACCCGCGATGCCGATCACGGCCACAGCGGCGGAGACCCAGCGCACCCGTACGCTGCGCACGTTGTAGACGATCGGAATGGCCACGTTCATACCCTCCGCAGGGCGTCGACGATGCGCAGGCGCATCGCCAGAACGCCCGGGATGATCCCGGCCGCGACGCCGACAAAAAGCGTCAATCCCAGACCGGCGAGGAGTCTCGCGTTGGAGAGGAAGAAGACCGGCAACAGGCCGGGCATGGGATTGCCGAAGACCGTGAAGGCCTTGGCCAGCAGTAGGCCAATAACGCCGCCCGCGCCCACGATCGTCAGCGACTCGGCCAGCACCAGGCCCAAGACCGTGCCGTCCCCGAAGCCCACGGTCTTCAGGACCGCCCACTCTCCTGTCCGCTCGCGGACCGCGATGGCCATCGTGTTGCCGGTCACGAGCAGCAGCGTGAAGAAGACGACGATGCCCACGCTGATCACGAGCAGGCGGATGTTGCCCACTTGGTTGATCCAGCTCGCGATGAAGACCTCCTCAGGCTGGGTCTTGGTCTCGGCGTTCGAGTTGGAGAAACGCGCGTCGATCTGCTTGGCGATGGCCAGGCCTTGGCCCGGGTCCTTGATCTGCACGACGTACCAGCCCACCAGCCCGTGCCAGTAGGCGGGCGCCCGTTCCTGGAGATACTTGGCCCTGAACATGAAGCCGGTCTCGTCGTCCTGCGGCCGCCTCCCCGAGTAGATGGCCCGCACGTTGAACTCCCACGTGCCGGGGAAGATGGTGCCTTTCAGGGGGATGCGGTCGCCGATCTTCCAGCCGAAGCGCTTGGCGGTCTTGCGGCCCACGATGGCGCCTTCGCGGTCGGCGAGGTACGCCTTCATCTGCTCCTCGGGGATCACAAACTCGGAGTAGATCCGGAGATACGACTCGTCGTCGATGGCGAATTGGGCAAAGAAATTGCGCTCGTCCTGATAGACCCCGCCAAACCAGGACGCATACGCGACGTCCGTCACGCCCGGCATGCTGGCGATCTGTTCGCGGTAGCGCAACGGCAGCGGCTGAATCACGCCGTTGCGGCCGATCACGACCACGCGATCCGCCCCGGCGACGTCGAGCCCGGCAGTGAAAGCCGTGTCGATCACGGCCAGCAGGCCGAAGAGGAACATGGCCACGGCGATGGAGAGGATCGTGAGCGTCGTCCGGATCTTCTTCCGGAAGAGGTTCTTGACAATCAGCGGAAGGAACTTCATGACCGTTCCTCAGTCGCGCTTGCCTTCAACGAGCGCGCCCTTGTCCAGGTGCAAGATCGCCTGAGCGCGCTCCGCCGCGCGCGGGTCGTGGGTGACCATCAGCACCGTCTTGCCGTGCTCCTTCACAAGCCGCTCGATCAGCTCCATGATCTCGTCCGCGCTCTTGCGGTCGAGGTCGCCCGTGGGTTCGTCGCAGAGCAGGAACGTCGGGTCCGCGACGATGGCCCGCGCGATGGCCACGCGCTGCTCCTGNNCTGCCCGCCCGAGAGCTGCCGCGGATAGTGCTGCATGCGGTCAGATAGGCTGACGATTGAGAGCGCGGCCTCGACGTGTTTGCGGCGCTCGGCCTTGCTCAGCCGCGTCAGCAGCAGCGGCAACTCGACGTTCTGGAAGGCCGTGAGCACCGGCAGCAGGTTGTAGAGCTGGAAGATGAATCCGACGTGACGGGCGCGCCACGCGGCCAGCGTGCGGCCGGACATGCGATTGATCTCCTCACCCGCAACCGTAATGGCGCCTGAGGTCGGCACGTCCAGGCCGCCGAGTAGATTCAGTAGTGTCGTCTTGCCCGAGCCCGATGGGCCCATGAACGCGACGAAGTCGCCCTTGTCCACGTCGAGGTTCAGCCCTTGCAGCACGTGAATCTCTTCCGATCCGCGCTGGTACCTCTTGTCCAGGTCGCGCACTTGTATCAGCGCCCCGTTGCCGTTCGTCGCGTCCACTCGCACCATTGTTTCTCTCCTGCGCAGTGACAGGCTCGTCCCGCCGCGTGCTGAGGCCCCGGGCCGCTGTGCCTACTGCTTCACTCGCACCCGCTGACCGTCGGCGAGATCGGCCGGACCTTTGAGCACGACCGTCTCGCCCGCCAACAAGCCAGCGAGAATCGCCACGTCGGATCCTGTGCCTGTGCCTGCGCCGGCCGTGACGGCCCGGCGCTCGACACGCCCGTCCTTCACGACCAGCGCGACGGTCTTTGTCCCATCGACGCGCAGCGCCTCCCTCGTCACGAGTACGCGTGGACCCGCGGCGGCGTTGCGATCGGCTGCCGTATCCAGGAAGGCCACCTTGACGCCCATGTCGGGAAGAATGCGCGGGTCGAGCTTCTCGAACGCGATGCGCACGCGCACCGTGGCCTTCTGCCGGTCTGCGCTCGGGATAGTGGTNNTGCGCGTCCTTCGAGACGGCGACTCCGCTGAACGGCGCGCGCACGGTGCAGTTGTCGAGGTTGCGCTGGGCCTGCACGATGCGCCGGGCTGCGGCCTCCGCCTGCTCACGAGCCACTGCCAAGCGCGCGCGCCAGACTTCGCCATTGGTCTCGGCTCGGTCCAGGTCCTGCGCCGTCACGAGGCCCTGCTCTTTCAGTTCGCGCGCGCGTCCCAGGTTCTTCTCGGCCTCTTGCAGGCTGAACTCGGCCTCGCTGATCGAGCGGATCGCGACATTGTGCTCGGCCTGGGAGACCTCGATCTGGGCCGTCCATTCGGAATCGTCCAGCAGCGCGAGGATCTGACCTTCCTTGACGGGCATGCCTTCCTCGACGCGTATGTCGGAGACGCGGCCGGTGATCTTCGCCGCAACGGTCGCTTTGCGCCGCGCGGTGACGTATCCGCTGGCGTTCAGGACCGCTCCAGATGCGCTGTCCGCGGCCCGCACCGTCGTGACCTCGACAGCGACCGCGCGCGTTCCGCAGAAGATGCTCAGCGCGGCCAAGCACAGGACGACGAGCACGGCCCCGGCCACGAGAACGGCGCGCCTGCGGGACGGTCGCGGCTGCGCCTCACGGTCGATTCGCAGCGACGCCAGGTCTGTCTCCTTCTCGCTCATGGAGTCTCCATCAAGGAACGTCGTGAGCCGGGAATTGTAGCCTGGATGCCATTGGCGCGCGCGGGAGTGTGCGGCAATCGAAGATGGCTAGGTGTGCTCCGCACTCTCGTACTGATACGAAAGGCCCAGTGCGTCCGTTCCGCGCGTTCGCTGAGAGAGTTGCGCTAGGGCGCCGGCGTGCCCGCCTTCTCAGGCGCTGCAAGGCCCATCTGCGCGCTAGAAGCGGAAACCGGCCGACACGACGAAAGGCCCGCCGTCGCGAATCTCGATCTTGGACTCGACAAAGGGCTTGAGCGATTCCCCTCTGAAGTTGATGCCGCCGACCAAGTTGAGGCCCAGCTTGCTGTCGGAGCTGCCGCCGGCGCTTGAGTGGGCGAGATTCAGACCGGCGCCGAGGTAGGGCTTTAGCTTGGAGCGTCGGACCGGAAACTCGTACACCAGGTTCCCGTTCAGCTCCCAGTAGGTTAGGCCACCGCCCGGAAAGAAGTAATCGAACGTACCGATGAGCTGGACCCTGTCCGCCACCTCGTGGAAATCCGTGATGAACCGCGCTCCGATGCCGAAATCGAGACTGTTGTCGGCCAAGCTGGCCTGGACGCCGAACTCCACCGGTTTGTCGCTCGCGCCGGCCACGCCTGCCATGAGCAGCGCACCCGCGACGATGACGAGCACACGCAGTCCTCTCTGCATAGCGTTCTCTTTCCTCTCTCTACCCCACCAGCTCGGCAAGAACATACAGTCAGGTTTGTTTCGTAGGTTGAGTCTAGCACGGGCACAAATCAGGCGGCCCGATGCCGCCGCGGTCCGCGAGGTACTGTGCCGAGTGCTGGCGTCGGCCGCGAGGTGACGGGAGGCTCGCCACGTCGGCAGCTATCTGCGCCGGGAACGGGCCA
>PMCG01000207.1:8436-9101 GCA_003155335.1 Acidobacteriota bacterium | reverse complement strand
TCGGCGCCCAGCGCAACAACAACACACGCATGTTCCGCGCCGTCGGCCCGGATACCGGCTTCGACTCGATCGGCGATCGCGATGTCGCGCGTCCGCTGGCGCGTTTCCTCGACCGTCTCGATCTGGCTGGCCGGCTGACGAAGACGATCCTGTTCAACCTCAATCCGCGTGACAACGAGGTCATCGGCTCGATGCTCGGCAACTTCCAGGACGACGTCACGCCCGGGAAGATGCAGATGGGCCCGGCCTGGTGGTTCCTCGACCAGCGCGACGGGATGGAGGCGCAGCTGCGCGCCCTCTCGAACCTGGGATTGCTCTCGCGCTTCGTGGGCATGACGACCGACTCGCGTAGCTTCCTTTCCTTCCCGCGCCACGACTACTTCCGCCGCATCCTCTGCAACCTGCTCGGCGACGACGTGCGTCGCGGCTGGCTGCCCGACCAGCGCGAGTGGCTCGGTTCCGTGGTCGAGGCCGTTTGCTTCAGCAACGCCCGCGACTACTTCGGACTGCGGCTCGGGACGGCTGCGCGCCAGTAGTCGCATGGAGGCCCAAGGAGGTCCCATACCGCTGCGAATCACGGAGGTCACGACCCGCGACATACGCTTCCCGACCTCGCGCCGGATGGACGGCTCCGACGCGATGAACCTCGGCGACTACTCGGCCGC
>PMCG01000207.1:2026-8384 GCA_003155335.1 Acidobacteriota bacterium | reverse complement strand
CAGCTGCGCTGGCTCGGTCCCGAGAAGGGCATCCTGCACATGTCGACGGGCGCCATCGTCAACGCGGTGTGGGACCTATGGGCCAAACGGGAGCGCAAGCCAGTCTGGAAGCTCGTGGCCGACCTGACACCTGAGCAGATCGTCTCCCTGATCGACTTCAGCTACATCACGGACGCCCTGACGCCCGACGAGGCGCTCGAGCTGCTCCGGCGCCAGGCAGGGACGCGCGCGAGCCGTGAGGCCGAGATGCGGCGCGAGGGCTACCCCGGCTATACGACCTCGACAGGCTGGCTCGGGTACGACGACGACAAGGTGCGCCGCCTTTGCCGCGAGGCCCTGGCCGCCGGCTGGTCCCACTTCAAGATGAAGGTCGGCCGCGACCTCGAAGCGGACCTCAGGCGCGCGGCGCTGATGCGCGAAGAGATCGGCTGGGAACGCCGCCTGATGACGGACGCCAACCAGTGCTGGGACGTCGGCGAGGCGATCACGCACGTCAAGGCCATGGCGCGTTTCCAACCGTGGTGGATCGAAGAGCCGACCTGTGCGGACGACGTCCTCGGCCACGCGACCATCGCGCGCGCGGTGGCTCCGATCAAGGTCGCCACGGGCGAGGTCTGCCAGAACCGGGTCATGTTCAAGCAGCTCCTTCAGGCCCAGGCCATCGGTGTCTGCCAGGTCGACTCGTGTCGTATGGCGGGGCTGAACGAGGTACTGCCGGTGCTCTTGATGGCTGCCAAGTTCGGCGTGCCGGTCTGCCCCCACACGGGTGGCGTCGGACTGTGCGAGTACGCGCAGCACATCGCGCTGATCGACTACATCTGCGTCAGCGGCTCGCTCGAGGAGCGCATGCTCGAGTACGTCGACCACCTGCACGAGCACTTCGTCGACCCGGTGCGAACGCGTTCCGGGCGCTACCTCACCCCAGAGCTGCCCGGTTACAGCATCACGCTGCGACCAGAGGCGATCGCCGAGTTCTCGTTCCCGGACGGCCCGGCCTGGCGTTCCTGAGGATTCCTACTTTCGTTGGTGCTCACCACTGGCGCGGTTGGCCACGATAAGCAGCGTCTGTGTGGCTCTCGACCGGCTCACTGCGCCGGCACCGCTGCCGGAGCGGCCGCGGGCGGGGAGTTGCGGCTCCGCTCGCGCGCCGCGGGATCGAGGATCACCTTCTCGAGCACGATGCGTCCCACGTGCCGCAGCAGGTCGGGGTCGGTCAGCCCGCTGAATGTCGAGTTGCTGATCCGCACGTCGTCGATCGTCGCCCCGGGAAAACCGGCCAGCCAGAGCACGCGCGGGCTGGCGCTGCTCGTCACGCCGTCCAGCTCCACGTGGCGCAGGGTCGGCGGGAAGTCGCCCAGCGCGCCCTCTTCATAGAGGAAATCCACGGTGACCACGGCCTCGGACACGCGGCCGATGCGCGTGTTGCGCATGAAGACGTTCTCGATCGTCCCGCCGCGGCGGGCGTTCGACTTGACGCGCAGGGCGCGGTCGAGATTGGGACTGTCCATCTCGCAGGCGTCGACGAAGACGTTCTTGCAGCCGCCCGAGATCTCGCTGCCGATGACGACGCCGCCGTGGCCGTCCGCCATCCGGCAGCGGCGCACGACGATGTTCTCGGACGGCACGCCCACGCGGCGGCCATCGTTATTGCGGCCGGACTTGATCGCGATGCAGTCGTCGCCAGTATCGAAGACGCTGTCCTCGATGATCACGTCGCGCGAGGACTCCGGGTCGCAGCCGTCGTTGTTCGGCCCGTGGCTGCGAATCGTCACGCCGCGGACGGTGACGTTCGTCGAGAGCGCCGGGTGGATCTCCCACATCGGCGAGCGCAGGATAGTCACGCCCTCGATGAGGACGTTCCGGCAGCGGTAGGTCTCGATGAAGCTCGGCCGCAGGAAGTGCCCCTCGCCGAAGAGCCGCTCGTCGACGGGTACGCCACGTTCGCCCATCTCGAAGAGCGCGTCGCGGTCACTCCTCTGCTTGGGCTGCGTCGGCTGGCCCTTGCGGGTCCAGCCCCACCAGTTGTCCCAGTCCGCCTGGCCGTCGAGCGTGCCCGGCCCTGTGACGGCGATATTCTCCTGCTCGAAGGCGTAGATGAGCGGCGAGTAGTTCCGGCACTCCACGCCCTCCCAACGAGTCAGAACCCGCGGATAGGCGGCCGGGTCGGTGCGGAAGCGCAAGACCGCGCCCGCGACGAGGTGCAGGTTGACGCCGCTCTGGAGGTGGATGGCACCCGTCAGGAACGTGCCCTGCGGCACNNGAGCGGAGCTGGTCCAGCTCGATGCCAGCCAGGATGAACGGGCCGATGCCCTTGAGGTCGTTGGCACGGATCGGCTCGCGCAGGTAGTACTCGTAGCTCCCGTCGCGCCCGTAGCCGAGGCCGGCCACCGCGCAGTTCTTGATCAGCTCCATCCGCCCGTTCGCGTCGGAGCGGACGAACTCGCGCTGGATGCCGGCCCAGCCCTTCTCCGCCGTGGCCGCGTACTCGTGCGGCAGGTAGCCCTTGTTGACGGCCTTGGCCAGGGCATAGACGAACATACAGGACGCGGTCGCCTCGAGGTAGTTGCCCTGCCGTCCGCCCTGATCGAGAACCTGCCACCACACGCCGCTGGACGGATCCTGATAGCGGACGATGCCGTCGGCCACGCGCCGCAGCACACCGATCATCGCCTCGAGATCGCGCTGCGCCGCAGGGATGTGATCGAGGGCGTCGACCAGGGCCATCGCGTACCAGCCTTCGGCGCGGCCCCAGAAGTTGGGCGACGTGCCCGTCTCCTTGTTGGCCCACTCCTGGGTGCGAGCCTCGTCCCAGCCGTGGTAGTGCAGGCCGGCCTTGGCATCGTAGGTGTTTTTGTCGATCAGCAGGAACTGTCGCGTGACGTCTTCGAAGGCCGCCGGCTCGTCGAACAGCTTCGCGTACTCGGCGTAGAAGGGCGCGCCCATGTAGAGGCCGTCGAGCCACATCTGGTGCGGGTAACGCTGCTTGTGCCAGAAGCCGCCCTCACTCGTGCGCGGCTGCGTGACGAGCTGCGAGCGCAACAGCGCCGCGGCTCGCTGGTAGCGCTCCTCTTTTGTCCGACGCCACAGGGCGAGCACGGCCTTGCCGGAGTTGATCTGATCGAGGTTGTACTCGTCGAGCTTGTAGCCACGGATGGCGCCGTCGGCGGCGATATAGGAGCCGATCACCTTCTCGGCGTAGCGGGCGTAGCTCTCGTCGCCGGTTCGCTCGGAGAGGCGGATGAGGGCCAGCGCGAAGAGGCCCGAGGCGTAGTCCCAGCGCGCGTTCGGCGCGCCGCCAAAGGCAAGCGACTCGCCGCGCCTCTCCATCTCGGCGTTCGCCAGGCGCCGCGCGGCATCGAGAGGGCCGGGGTCCTGGCCGACCGGCCGGGCCGTTGCGCCCAGCAGTAGCAGCGGCGTGAAAGCGAGGAGCAGCCGATATCGCATGACACGACGCCCTCGAGAAGACCCCTTTCGGTATGGCATCGGAAGGGGAGCAACGGTGCGGATCAGGTCGGAATCCATGTGGTTCTAGCAGTCTAGGTCACAGGATGTAATATGGTCAACTACGAGTGTGGACGTCGTTCAGCACGCCGGCCACTTCACGATCGCGAGCAGCCCCCGACGGAGAGTCCGGCTGCGGTCTCGCCGCTGGGAGGTATCTGATGCCGCGCACACTGACAACTGGCGTCGTGGCCTTCGCGTGGCCTCTTCTCATCTCCTCGGTGTGCGCCCAAGACAGGCGCACGGTGACCGAGCCCGCCTTCCCCGCTGCCTGCGCGACCCTCGAGGCTCGTCTGTCCGCACCGGACGGCGTCCTGACCGAGGCCAGCGAGCAGACAATGGACACCTCGCGCATCCAGGAGGCGATCGAGGCCTGCCCGGCGGGGAAGGCAGTTCGGCTGACACGGGGCAGTTCGGGCAACGTCTTCCTTGCCGGACCGCTTCGCCTGAAGACCGGGGTGACCCTCCTGATCGACGCCCATACCGCCCTCTTCGCCTCGCGGAACCCGCGCGACTACGACCTGGAACCCGGGAGCTGCGGCATCCTGACCGAGGCGGGCGAGAAGCGAGGGACCTGCCTGCCGCTCATTCTCGCCGAGAACACATCGGGCAGCGGCGTGATGGGCGACGGGGCGATCGACGGCCGCGGGGGCAGCGTGATGCTTGGCCAGCAGCTCACCTGGTGGGATCTCGCNNACTTCACGCTCTACCGGATCACGCTGCGCAACTCGCCCAACTTCCACGTGAGCGCTGAGCTGACCAACGGGTTCACGGCGTGGGGCGTAAAGATCAAGACCCCGAAAACGGCCCGCAACTCGGACGGCATCGACCCCTCCTCCTCGACCAACGTGACGATCACCCACTGTCACATCGAAACCGGCGACGACAACGTCGCCATCAAGGCCGGCAGCGCAGGGCCATCGAGCCACATGACCATCGCGCACAACCACTTCTACTCGGGCCATGGCATGTCGATCGGCAGCAACACGAACGGTGGCGTGCGTGCGGTCCGGGTCGCGGATCTCACGATCGACGGGGCCGACAACGGACTGCGCATCAAGTCCGATCGCAGCCGGGGGGGTTTGGTGGAGGACGTCTCCTACGAAGACGTTTGCATGCGGAACGTGACGAACCCGATCGTGCTGACCACGATGTACACGACCTTGCCAGGGGAGCTCTTGCCGCGCTACCGCGACATCCGCCTGAAGGACGTGCGCAGCGTGACGACCGGCCGGTCGACGATCCTGGGTCTCGACACGGGGCATCCTATTGAGGTCTCGCTGGACAACGTGACAGTGGATGACCTGCGGCCCGGCGACCTCACGGCCAGCCACGCGAACGTGCGCATCGGGCCGCGCCGGGGCAACGTCAGGCCGTCCGGAACAGCGGTCGCGGTCGACGACATCGGCGCGGTGGCGGCCGAGCCCAAGAGCTGCGAAGGACGCTTCGAGCCGTTCCCTGACCTGCCGACCGCTCCGGCCGCCGCGGTCAGGGTGCCGCCCGAGGACCCGACCTACTACGTGGCTGCAGACGGCTCGGGCGACTACTACGCCATTCAGCGCGCAATCGATCTCGCGCCCGACACAGGGGCGGTGATCTCGGTCGCGCCGGGCATCTACCGCGAGCGGCTGACCATCACCAAGCCACACATCCGCATCCGCAGCCCCTACGACGACCCGCGCCGAACGGTCGTGGTCTTCGACGCCAGCGCCGGCACGGCGGGCGGCACACTCAACTCGGCAACCGTCGACGTCCGAGCCAGCGATTTCCTGGCGGAAAACATGACCTTCGCCAACGACTGGAACGCCACCCATCCCCAGCTCTTCCAGGGCTCCCAAGCGCTGGCGCTGAAGGTGACAGGCGACCGAGCGATCCTCCGCAACATGCACATCCTCGGCAACCAGGACACGCTCTACGTGGGCAGCACCGATTGCGACGGGCCGGACGGCCGGCCCTGTACGCCGGCCCGGGCCTACTTCGAGCGCTGCCTGGTCGCTGGAAACGTGGACTTCATCTTCGGCGACGGCAAGGCATTCTTCGAAGACTGCGAGATCCGCAGCACGTCCCACCAGATCGGATTCGTGACCGCGCAAGGCAAACATTACCCGGAGCAGGACAGCATCTTCGTCTTCCAGCGCTGCCGGTTGACGGCGGAGCCGGGCGTGAGCGGCGTCTGGCTGGGCCGCCCGTGGCGCGATCAGGCCAGCGTCGTGTTCCTCGGAACCGAGATGGGCGCCCACATCGAGCCGGCTGGCTGGAGGGAGTGGCACCCCGGAGAGACGAACCGGATCGAGACCGCCTTCTTCGCCGAGCGCGGCTCCACGGGACCGGGCGCGCAACCCGGACAGCGCGACGCACACGGCCACGCTCTCTCTGCCACAGAGGCGGAACGTTTCGGAAGACAGGCTGTCCTCGCGGGACGGGACGGCTGGGATCTCACGCAAACGCCGCACAGCCCATCCCCGCATCCGGAATGAGGACCGGGCTCGCAACCGGAGATATACTGGTCGCCCGAAGTCGCCGGCACAGATGCCGGCGGCTCCGTAACTGCCAGGCGGAGGGTAGCCCCACCCGACCCATTCCTCAGAGACGTACATTTTCAGAGGCGAGCGCATGAACATCGATCGACCAGGCACCTGTTCCTCCGTCGGGTCCAAGACCGTTCCGCCCGGACCGGCTTCCCCGCCGAACTGGAAGAGGCGCCGCTGGTGGTATTGGGCAGTGGCCACGATCGCGATCGTCTGCGGGCTCTTTCAGGCGTGCCGCTCGTCCGGCCAGCCTGCCGATGCCAAGGGCGGGGCCGCGGGCGCACGCGCGGTGCCGGTGGTGGCGCTGCCATCCCGCACAGGCGACCTTG